>CAXBAZ010000184.1:0-7180 GCA_963973395.1 uncultured Acidimicrobiaceae bacterium | reverse complement strand
AGCGCGCGCACGGTCGATTCTCCGGCGACCGCGAGGCCGTACACCAGAGCACGCACGTCAGCCGATCTCCCGCGTGTAGTCGGCGATGAAGATCGCGAGGGCAGAGGCGACGCAGATCGCCGAGATCAACCAGAACCGGATGATCACCGTGGTCTCGGGCCAACCACCGAGTTCGAAGTGATGGTGGATCGGCGACATGCGGAACAGTCGCCGCGTCCGCCCTGACGCTTTGAAGACACCCATCTGCACCGCGACCGAACCGGCCTCGATCACGTTGATGCCGCAGATCAGGATGAGCAGGAGATGTGTGTTCAGCGTCAGCGCCATGAACGCCAGGGCCGAGCCGATCGCGAGCGCCCCGACGTCGCCCATGAAGATGCGCGCCGGTGCGGCGTTCCACCACAGGAAGCCGAGGCAGGCACCGGCGAACCCCGCGGCGAGCACACCCATGTCGAGCGGGTTGACGACCTCGCTGTACAGATCGGGGTTGCGGAACGCCCAGTAGGCGATGATCATGAACGCGCCGAAGCCCATCAGCGCCGATCCACCGGCGAGGCCGTCGAGGCCGTCGGTCACGTTGACGGCGTTGGTGGTCGCCCACACGATCCCGCCGGCCCACAGCACCCACAGCACCGTCGGCACCTCGAAGCCGAGGTCGCCGGCGCGGACGAGGGTGATCGACTCGTCGATGCCGGTCGTCGTCGCGAGCCAGGCGGCGAAACCGAATGCCATCGCCATCGTGATGTAGTTCTTCTGCTTCCAGAAGATGCCGCGGTTGTGGCGCTTGCGGACCTTGATCCAGTCGTCGAGCAGGCCCATGAACGACATCGACAGGATCCCGAGCCAGACGATCATCGCCTGATCGGAGAATGCGATGTCCCTGACGTGCGCGACCGCCCAACCGATGAACGCCGCGACCACGATCGCGATCCCGCCCATCGTCGGCGTGCCCTGCTTGACCATGTGGTGTTCGGGTCCGTGGTCCTCCTTGCCGAGGATCGGTTGGCCCTGACCGCGGGTCTGGAAGAACACGATGAGATAGCGCGTCCCGAACAGCGAGATCAGTGTCGAGACCGCACCGGCGATCAGAACGGCAATCACGAGGCGTCTCCCGTCACGTCGATGGTGGCCAGCTCGTCGAGGAGCTCACGAGCCACCACTCTGTCATCGAACTGACGCTGTTCCATGCCGATCGTCTGCGTCGTCTCGTGACCCTTGCCGGCGATCACGACGATGTCGCTCGGCTCGGCGAGTCGCAGGGCGTGCGCGATCGCGGCGCGACGGTCGACCTCTGCGTGCACCTTCGACCGGTCGGACGCGGCCACGCCCGCGACGACCTCGTCGATGATCGCTCGCGGATCCTCGCTGCGGGGGTTGTCGGACGTCACGATCGCGATGTCGGCCAGGTCGGCGCCGACCGCTCCCATCGGGGCGCGCTTCTCGACATCGCGGTCCCCCGCGCAACCGAACACGGCGACGACACGGCCGCCCGGGGCCAGGCGGCGCGCCGACCGCAGTACCTCCTCGAGGCCGTCCGGCGTGTGGGCGTAGTCGACGACGACCGCGACACGGTGACGCTGCGGGTCGCTGACCGTCTCGAACCGACCGGGCACGGGCGGCAGGTCGGCCAGCCCGGCCGCGGCCACGCCCGGTTCGAGTCCGAGGAGCGACGCCGCGGTCAATGCGGCCAGCGAGTTCGACACGTTGAAGCCACCGCCGATCGGCACGTCGACCCGGCACCCTCGCCAGGTGAACCGGTGGTGGGCGACGCCGACCTCGACGTCCGTGGCGTCGGCGAGCCCGAACGGCGTCACATCGATCGATGCGGCGTCGACCAGGAGCCGGCCGTGGGGATCGTCGACGTTCGACGCACCGACGGCCGCGAACGAGGGGTCGAACAGCGATGCCTTGGCGCGGAAGTACGCCTCCATCGATTCGTGCAGGTCGAGGTGGTCGCGACCGAGGTTCGTGAACACGACGACGTCGAACTCGGCACCGACCACACGGTGGTACACCATCGCGTGCGACGAGACCTCCATGACGACGCTGTCGACGCCGTCGCGGACGAACTCGGCGAGCTGTCGCTGGAGGTCGGTGGCCTCGGGGGTCGTGCGAGCTCCCGACAGCGTCCCGAGCGTGCGCTGCGACCGGCCGCTCGCGGCGAGGATCGCGCCGAGCATCTGTGCGGTCGTGGTCTTGCCGTTGGTGCCGGTGATCCCGACCAGTTCGAGCGACCGCGACGGAAACCCGTGCACTGCCGCGGCGGCGTGGCCCATCGCTCGGCGGACGTCGGTCACGACGATCTGCGGCACGTCGAGCGGCAGCCGGCGGGAGACGACCAGCATCGGGGCTCCGGCCTCGACGGCCGAGCGCGCGAAGTCGTGGCCGTCGGAGCGTTCACCGACCACACACGCGAACCCGACGCCGGGGCCTGCCTCGCGCGAGTCGTGGGTGAGGTCGATCACGTCGACCGACGCACCTTCGACGCCGAGCACATCGACCACCAGTGACGCCGGGATCGCACCGGCCATCGTCTCGACGGACACGGCGCGACCCATCACGGTGTGCACGGGGTCACGTCGGTGGGCGGTTGCAGGTTGGTCTCGTGCGCGATCGTCGGGACGAGGTCGCGGAACACCGGCGCGGACGCCGTGCCGCCGAAGCGGTTGATGTCGCCCGCAGGCGGCTCGTCGATCGAGACCAGCACCGTGATCTGCGGGTCCTCGGCCGGGAAGAACCCGACGAAGCTGGCGTAGTAGACACGCTCGCCCGCCGCGTTCAGATACGTGCCGTTGGGTTGCGCCTTGAGCCCGGTGCCCGTCTTGCCCGCCACGCTGAACGTCTCGAGCCCCTCCTGGGCGCGCTTGCCGGTACCGGCGGGGTCGCACACGACGGCCCGCATCATGCCCTGAACCTGCTCGGCGATCTCGGGTCGTACCACCTCGTGGGTCGCGGAGGGTTCGGAGGGGATCACCTCGCCGTCCGGGCCGACCGTGCCGGCCACGAGCCGGGGGGCGACGTACGTGCCGTCGTTGGCGATCGCGTTGATCGCGGATGCCATCTGGATCGACGACGCCGCGAAGCCCTGCCCGTACGAGACCGTCACACGTTCGGATCCCCAGAGTTCGGTCCAGTGTCGCAGGATGCCCTTCGATTCGTCGGGGAAGTCGAGCGCGGTCCGCTCGCCGAAGCCGAAGTTGCGGAGGTACTCCCAGTGCGTCCGGCGCGCCATCTCCCAGTCGTCCCCGCCGAGCGCCTGTTGCACCATGATCGTTCCGATGTTCGACGACTCGACCAGGATGTCCTCGACGGTCATCAGCTCGTCGGGGTGCTGGTGCGAGTCGGTGAGCAGGTCGTCGGCGTACTGCTTGCGCCACGGCACGACGAACGTGCTGTGCGGCTCGACGACGCCCTGGTTCAGGCTGGCCGCGATCGTGACCACCTTGGCGACCGACCCGGGTTCGTACGCCGCGACCGCGGCGTAGTTGCCGCTGGTGATCTCGACGACGTTCTCGTCGTTGCGCTGCACCGAGGCCATGCCGTAGAGGTCGCCGGTGTCGGTGTCCATGATGATGATCGTGCCCGACTTGGCGTCGAGCTCGCCGACGCGCTGGAGCAGCGCCTGTTCGGCAGCGAACTGGATCGAGCGGTCGATCGTCAGGATGATGTCGTTGCCGGGGACGGGCGTCGAGATGATCTGCTCGCTGCCGGGGATCGACCGGCCACCCGGTGCGATCTCCTTCCGCAGCGACCCGGGCGTGCCGGTGAGAAGCTCCTGGTACTGCGCTTCGAGGCCGGCGGTCCCGACACCGTCGATGTCGGTGCGGCCGATGACACTCCGGCCGGTGTCGCCGCCGGGCAACACCCGCTTGTCCTCCGCATCGACGTTGACCCCGGTCAGGTTCAGACCGGCGAGCTGCTCGCCGATCGCCACGTCGACCTCGCGACGCACGTACGCGAACCCGGTCTCCTTGGCGACCATCTCGTCGTAGAGCTCGGCGGCTTCGACGTCGTCGAGGCCGAGCGTCGTCTGCAGGATTCGGGCCGTGCCCGCCGCATCGACGACGAGCTTCGGGTTGATGCTGATCGAGTACGCGGGCACCGACACGGCGAGCTCCTCGCCGTTGCGGTCGAAGATCGTGCCACGATCGGCCACCAGGGGGCGCACGCGCTCCCACTGTTCGGCACCGGCGATTCGCAGCGATTCCCCGCCCGCGGTCTGGATCTTCCCGACGCGGAAGAGCACGGTGCCCAGCACGGCGAGCAGCATGACGAGCAGCACGCGGAGACGGGTCGACGACGACCCGACGCCGAGCCTGGACCCACGGCGAGGCGCCGCGTGCTTCGGGGCGACGACACGCCGTTTCACCGAGCGACGGATGCCGGAGTGACGTCGGTTCGGCGCCGTGGGTTGTTCGCGCCGCGTCACCTCCCGGCGTGCCCGCGGCGGAGGTGCCGATCGCCGCGCGCCGGCCGACCTCGCCGCCGGTCCGGAACGCGAGGACGTGGGTGACGACGGCGTGCGTCGGCGCCCGGGCGTTCCGGCCGGAGTCGAACCGCTGCGCGTGCTGGTTCGTGCGCCGGTTCGCGTCGGGGTACGTGCACCGGTTCGCGACGGAGCACTCCGACGAGCCGGCGTCGGGGCGCGCCGTACCTTGGGCGCGTTCCGACGGGCGGGTCTGGGCGGTGGCGTTCGGCGGCTCACGGCGCCTCCGCGCTGACTTCCTTGACGAGCCGGAACTGGTCGAGCGGTTCGAGGTGTTGGTCGGAACCGACGAGGATCTGGTCGTCGACCGGCACCTGACCGGTGCGGGCGATCGTGACGGCGAGCGTCATGGGGTCGACCGCGACGAACTCGCTCTCGGAGCCCACGACCATGCCGAGTTCGAGCGCGCCGGCGGAGATGCGCGTGGGCGAGCGCAGTTCGGCCCGTTGCGACCGCAGCACGTCGAATTCCTCCTGCGCAGTGCGCACACCACGCTCGAGTTCGTCGATCTCCAGCTGGCGTTCGGCGATCCGGGTGTGGAGACCCACCGCCGCCATCATCACCGCCGAGACGAGCACGGTCAGCGTCACCGCGAACCACGCCACCCGACGGCGCGCCGGGACGACGGTCAGCCGCCCCTTCGCACCTGCGCCGTCGACCCCGGTGGAGGTCGAGCGCTTCGGCGGAGCGGGCTGGAGGAGGGGGAACGCCATCAGCGCTCCACCTCGACGGTCGGATCGAGCTTCTCGGCCACCCGGAGCCGGGCCGATTTCGCCCGGCGATTGTGGTCCTGTTCGAACTTGCTCGGCCGCTTCGGCACGCCGCGCACCACGCGGACCGTCTTGACCGCGCCGCACACGCAGGGCAGCTCGGGTGGGCATTCGCACCCGCCGGTCTCGGCCGCGCGAATGCGTTCCTTGGCGATCCGATCCTCGCCCGAGTGGTAGGACAGGACGGCGAGTCGACCACCGGGCACCAGGGCCTCGATCGCCTGATCGAGCGCCTCGGGGAGCGCATCGAGTTCGCCGTTCACCTCGATCCGGATCGCCTGGAACGTTCGCTTGGCGGGATGTCCTCCCGTGCGACGGGCAGGCGCCGGGATCGCGCTCGTGATCACCTCGGCCAGGCCAGTCGTGGACTCGATCGGGCGTGCCGCGACGATCGCAGCGGCGATGCGCCGCGCGAACCGCTCGTCGCCGTAACGCTGGATGATGCGGGCGAGGTCGGCCTCGCCATATCCGTTCACGACGTCGTCGGCCGACCAGGGGGCATCGGCGTCCATCCGCATGTCGAGGGGGCCGTCGTTGCGGTACGAGAAACCCCGCTCGGGACGGTCGAGCTGCGGTGACGACACGCCGAGGTCGAAGAGCGCCGCACTCAGGCCGTCGAGGTCGTTGGCGTCGATCGCCTCGCGCAGCTGGTCGAAGCGGCAGCGGTGTGTCATCACACGGTCGCCGTACGGAGCGAGGCGGCGCGCCGCGAAGTCGAGCGCATCCTGGTCGCGATCGAGCCCGAGCACACGGACGTCGCCGCGGGCCTCGAGGATCGCTTCGCTGTGACCGCCACCCCCGAGGGTCGCGTCGAGGACGACGCCCGGAGGCGTCGGAGCCAGGGCCTCGACGATCTCGTCGCGCATCACCGGGGAGTGCTCGAAGTCACTCATTCGTCCTCCTCGTCGGGCCAGACACGAGACGGCTGGACGACGGCGTCCTCGCCGCGGATCGTGGCGTATCGGGAGGGCCGCCAGACCTCGAGCTTGCTGATCGCGCCGGCGAGCATCGCCTGCGAGCCCGGGCGGATGCCGGCGTGGCGGCGGCTCGGCTCGTCGAGCGTGATCCGGCCCTGCTTGTCGATCGCAGCGACCGACGAGTTCACACCGAAGTCACGGAGCGCCGATTCGGGACGCAGGCCGTTGCGGACGTCGACGAGCAGCGTGGCCGCGTCGGCTTCGAAGTTGGCGACGGTCGTGATCGCGACGAACCCGCCGGGATCGGTGGTCACGTAGCAGCGGTCGCCGAGGACGTCCCGAAATGGTGACGGCAGAGCGAGACGGCCGTTGCCGTCCACACTGCGGTCGTATTCGCCGACGAACACGGTACGTGCCAGACCTTCCGATGATCAGAGCCCATGGACCTGCTGCCTCACCCGAGAGCCATGGACACCTCCCGTGGCGGTCAGTATGACGCTGCGCGGTCACCAAAGTCAACCTAATGGCCCCAATCAGCCCCTAATTGCCCCACACGGGCCGCTCGAGCCGCCGTCCGGGAGGTGGTACCGGAGGACGGCCAGATCGCGCGCTGCGCGCGAATTACACTGTCGTGATTCGGGCCGCGATCGCCGCCGCGATCTCCGCCGCGATCGCGCCGCCGTCGAGTCCGGGCTGCCACGCCTGGCCCGCGGGCGGTGCAGCCGGCAACGGCCCTCGGAGCACGGCGCGGTACTCGTCCGCCACCGAAGCGCCGTAGACGAGCCCTTGGACCCGGATGCCGTGTCGGGTCCGTCGGTGGCTGAGGCCGACCAGCTTGTCGCGGCCGACCAGGACCTCACCGGGGCCGACGCCCGCGAAGCACACGAGGTCGGACCAGTCCGAGCACTGCATGCCACCGCGATGCACCGTGAGCGGGGCGTCGACCTCGGGCGCCAGGACGTCGCGCCAGCACTCCCCGATCCACACCATCGAGGCCCGCACGTCGT
>CAXBAZ010000183.1:0-7187 GCA_963973395.1 uncultured Acidimicrobiaceae bacterium | reverse complement strand
CTTGGCGCCGGCCGCCTTGAACATGTCGGCGACGAGCCGGGCGGTGATCGGCTCGCGCCCCTCGGCCTTGCGGTCCTGGCGCGCGTAGCCGTAGAAGGGACACACGGCGGTGATCCGCTTGGCCGACGCGCGGTAGGCGGCGTCGATCATCGTGAGTTGCTCCATGATCGAGTCGTTGACCGAATGGCCGTCGACGCCGTAGTGACTCTGCATGATGAACACGTCGGACCCGCGCACGCTCTCGCTGAACCGTGGACGGATCTCGCCGTTGGCGAACTCGACGATGTTCGCGTCGCCGATCGGCTGGGCCAGATGCTGCGCCACCTCGTGCGCCAGCGCGGGATGGGTGCGACCCGAATAGAGCGCCAGCTTCTTGGTGGTGACCTTTTCCATGAGGGGGCCCCTCCCCGGGGCGATGAGCGGTCAGTCGGGAACAGGTGCAGTGTAGAACGAGCCGGTCACGCTGCCGGCAAGGACGCTGGCGCCCGGTGGCAGGTGGGCGTAGGGGCCCACCGTGGCGTCGTCGCCGATCGACGCGTCGACCGCGACGGTGTGGCTGACCACACAGTCGCTCCCGATGCGGCAGTTGTCGAGTTGCGTGTCAGGGCCGAGGTCGGTGCGGTCGCCGACGATCGTGTCGCCCTGCAGGATGGTGCCCGGGTAGATCGTGACGTCGCGCCCCAGCCGGACCGTCACGTCGATGAACGTCTGACGCGGGTCGAGCATCGTCACCCCGTTGAGCAGCCATCGCCGATTGGTGCGGTTGCGCAACTCGCGTTCCGCGAGTGCGAGCTGCCAGCGATCGTTGACACCCTGCGTCTCGGCCGGCGGCGCCTGTACCGCGCCGACGCGATGGCCCATGCCGGCGAGGCCGGCGATCACGTCGGTCAGGTAGAACTCGCCCTGGGCGTTGTCGGTGTTGAGGTTCCGCAGTGCGGGGCCGAGGAGGTCGCGACGGAACGCATAGATGCTCGTGCAGACCTCGGTGACGTCGAGCTGTTCGGGGGATGCGTCGCGTTGCTCGACGATGCGGAGCACCCGGCCGTCGGACGCACGGAGCACCCGGCCGTACCCCGTCGGATCGGGCATGACGCTGGTCAGCATGGTGGCCGCGTTGGAGTTCGCGACGTGCGTGGCGACGAGCGCCTGGATCACATGGAGCACCATGGGGCGGCCGCAGATGCGGTGGAGTGGCTTGGGCCGGTCGGATCGCATGCGTGTGCCGGCGCCGGCCGCGAGCACGATGGCGGACACGCTCATCGCAACAACGTGGCCGAGCACGGCTGATCGATGGCGGAACGGGGAGTCATCATCGTTCCGGGGAGAGGATTCGAACCCCCATCGACGGCACCAAAAACCGCTGTCCTACCATTGAACGACCCCGGACGGTCACGCGACCGGACGTGCCGGCCGGCCCCCTCACGGTAGCGCCCGAGCCGCCGCCATCGCACCTGTCCGCGGTCGGATGTCCGGGTTGGCGGTCTGCCCGATAGCGTTGCGAGCCTTATGGGATCGCTCGTCAAGAAGCGCCGCAAGCGCATGCGGAAGAAGAAGCACAAGAAGATGCTTCGCCGTACGCGCCACCAGCGTCGCAAGTAACTCACTCCGTTCGGCTGTCGCCGCCGTCCTGATCCGACGACGGATCGGACGCCGTTGCGACCACGATCTCTGCGCCCTCGTTGCCCACCGCAGCGAGGGCGTTGCTGTGCTCGCCGGGCACGAACCAGGTCGCGCCGCTACCGGCCAATACCGGCGTCCCACCGCACGCATCCCCGATGAGGTCGCGCCAGCGCGCCAGGTCGGGCGCGACCACGATCGCTGCCGACTCGAGGTCGTTCGCCCCCTCCCCGGTCGGGCCGCCGAGATCGTCCCACGCCCGATAGACCGCAGGCGTACTGACGCGCAGCGGGGGTACGACCAGCGTCACGGTGCGATCGACGTGCGGGAGCGGTTCGACGATCTCGCCGATGCCGCGCACGCGGGCCCGGCCGCCGACCAGGCAGAACGCCACGTCGGCGCCGATCTCGCCGGCCCGTACGAGCCCGTCCGCGTCCGACGGCCATCCGGCCCACCGGAGGGCTGCGGCGGCGTCGGTCGACCCGCCCCCGAGGCCGCCGCCGTGCGGGATGTTCTTGCGGATCGTGACGGCCGCGGATCGCCCGGCACGCCGCAGTGCTCGCGCGACCAGGTTGGTCCCGTCGACCGGGACGCCCTCGGCGTAGCGGCCCTCGACCTCGATGTGCGTGTCGCCCGACGTCTCCTCGAACCGCAACCCGTCGGCGAGCGTGAGGCTCACCATCTCGGCGTCGATCAGGTGGTAGCCGTCGTCCCGCACGCCCGTGACTCGCAATGTCAGCGTGAGTTTGGCGGGGGCAGCCACCCACGTCGCATGCTGCTTCACGACGAGATCGCCCCGGCCAGTCGGCACCACTCGGCGAGGCCGAGTTCCTCGGGTCGCGACTCGGGTGAGACGCCGGCGGCCTCGAAGTGGTCGGCGTCGACCCGGTCGCGGAGCGACTTGCGCAACATCTTGCGGCGTTGTCCGAACGCCGTGCGGACGAGCGGGAACAGCACGGAGGGCGCGATGTCGGGCGGCTGACGTCGATCGATGCGCACGAGGGCGGACTCGACGTTGGGTCGCGGCACGAACACCGAGGCGGGCACGATCCCGACCACGCGGGCGGTCGCCCAGTAGGCGACCTTGACGCTGACGGCCCCGTACTGCTTCGACCCCGGCCCGGCGGCCATCCGTTCCGCCACTTCGCGCTGGACCATCACGAGCAGCGACCGGATCGCCGGCACATCGTCGAGCAGGTCGCACACGAGCGGCGTGGCGACGTTGTACGGCAGGTTGGCGACGAGCGTCCACCGCTCCGAGTCGGCGAGCAACTCGACCCAGTCCATGCGGGTCGCATCGCCCTCGACCACGCGGACGTTGGCGAGGCCGGCGACCTCGTCGCGCAGCGCCGGGACGATGCCGTGGTCGACCTCGATCGCGGTGACCGAGGCACCGGTTTCGGCCAGTGCGAGGGTCAGCGATCCGAGACCGGCCCCGATCTCCACGACGTGATCGTCGGGGCCGACGGCGGCCAGCGCCGCGATCCGCCGGACCGTGTTCGGGTCGGCGACGAAGTTCTGGCCCAGGTCACGACGCGGGCTCAGGCCGCCTTCGCCGAGCAGATCGTGGATCCGCGGGCGGGAGTGCGTCACCAGGAGATCTCGACGGACAGCGGGGCGTCGGTCAGATCGCCGATCTGGAGGAACGCATCCGCGCTCAGGACGACCGCCTCGTCGGGTGGCGTCCCGCCGACGCGGGCGATACAGCGGATGCTCATGCTGTTGTCGAGGTTGGTGACGGTGACCGTCGAATCGAACGGGATCGTCGCGAGATCGCGGATCTGACACGAGGCCGGGTCGCTGATGCCCCGGCTGAAGCTGGCCGCACCCCGGATCGCGCGACCGGTGCGCGGCACGGCGATCGTCGCCGGGTCGTCCGCCTGCGGTGGCACCGTGCCCTGGATGTACTCGGGCGGGGTCGTCCCCATCGGATCGGTCGCGGAGGGCCCGTCCGACGCTTCCGACCGATCGGGCGGCGTCGTCCGGCCCGGAATGACGGCCGGCCCGACCAGCGTGGTACCGGTCTCGTCGGCGGTCTCGCCGCCACCCCGGTCGAGCAGCAGGGCCGCCGGGACGAGGATCACGGTGATCGCCAGGGCGAGGGCCACTCGTCGTCGTTGCGCAAAGTCTTCGTGCATCGTGGATCGTGCCCCGCCCGTGGTGTCAGGTCGGCCGGGCAGCGTGTCCCAGGCTACTGGCGGCGATCAGGTTCTGATCTTCGGGAAGGCGGCGAGCCCGTTGGACGACGTCGCGTCGGCGATGGCATCGACGGGTTCGTCGCGGAGGTCGGCGATGAACCGGGTGGTGTGGGCCACCCACGCCGGTTGGTTCGTCCGCCCGCGGTGTGGCACGGGGGCCAGGTAGGGCGCATCGGTCTCGACGAGCATGCGGTCGAGCGGAACGATCCTGGCGGCGGCCTGGACGTCGGCGGCGCTCGTGAACGTCACGATGCCCGAGAAGCTCACGTATGCCTGGCGCTCGAGGCAGGCAGCGGCTTCGGCCGGGCCACCGGTGAAGCAGTGGAAGATCGTGCGTTCGGGCGTCCCCTCGGCGTCGAGGATCTCGAACGTCTCCCGCCAGGCGTCACGGGTGTGGATGACGAGCGGGAGTGCGAGTTCGTGGGCGAGTCGGATCTGGCCCGCGAACGCGGTGGCCTGTTCGGCCCGCGGCGAGTGGTCGTAGTAGAAGTCGAGGCCGGCTTCTCCGACGGCGACGACCTTCGGATGGTCGAACAGGTCGGTGATCGTGGCGACGGTGTGGACGGCTTCGTGCGGGTGCAGGCCGACGGTGGCCCACACGTCGCCGTGGCGTTCCGCCGCGGCGATCGCGGCCAGCGAGGTCGTGCGGTCGCATCCGACGGTCACCATCGTGGTCACCCCGGCCGAGCGAGCCGCCTCGACGGCACCGTCGACGCCGCCCGGCATCCGTTCGTCGTGGACGTGGCAATGGCTGTCGAACAGGTTCACAGTGCGATGCGGGGGAACAGGGCATCACCCTTGGTCACGGTGAGGCCACCGGGGTACCCGCCCCAGGTCGCAGCGGCCGGCAGCCGCTGCTCGGCGATGTCGGACTCGAAACCGATCCGTTCCCAGACGGTCTGTGCGGTCCCGGGGATGGCGGGGAACGCGAGAATCGACACGATCCGCAGCGCCTCCAGCGCATCGCCCATCACGGCGTCGACCTCGGGGCCGGGGTCGGTCTTCCACGGCTCGTTGGCCTCCAGGTAGGCGTTCGTGGCTCGGATCAGCGACCACGTGGCATCGAGCGCCTTCGACGGTGCGACGTCGTCCCAGCCGCGCGCCGTCTCGTCGAACGCCGAGGTGGCGGCCGCCGCGAGCGGGCTGTCGGGGCGCGGCGCCGGTCCCGTACCGTCGCACTTCTTGGCGACGACGGTGGCCACGCGGGCTGCGAGGTTGCCCAGGTTGTTGGCGAGGTCGCTGTTGTACTTGGTGACCAGACCGTCGTAGCTGAAGTCGCCGTCGCTGCCGTACGGCGTCTCGGCGAGCACGTAGTAGCGGAATCCGTCGACGCCGACCGTGTCGATCAGGTCGAGCGGATTCACGACGTTCCCGCCCGACTTGGCCATCTTCTCGCCCGCGACGAGCAGCCATCCGCCGATGCCCCATCCCTTCGGCAGCTCGACGCCGGCCGACATCAGCATCGCCGGCCAGTAGACGCAGTGTTGGCGGACGATGTCCTTGCCGATCAGGTGGTAGTCGGCGGGCCACCACTCGGTGTAGTCCTGCTGGTCGTCGCCGAACCCGGTCGCCGCGAGGTAGTTCGTCAGGGCGTCGAACCAGACGTAGGTGACGTGTTCGGGGTCCCACGGCAGCGGGATGCCCCACTGCAGGCTCGTCCGGCTGATGGAGAAGTCGCGCAGCCCGCTCTTGATCAGACCGATCGCCTCGTTGGCGCGGTTGTCGGGTTTCATCGCTCCCGGATGTGCCGCGTACCAGTCGAGCAGGCGGTCCTCGAACCGGCTCAGTCGGAAGAAGTAGTTCTCCTCCTCGAGCGTCTCGACGGGACGCTTGTGGATCGGGCAGCACTCGGCGACGCGTCGGCGTAGTACAGCTCGCAACCGACGCAGTACTTACCGCTGTACGTGTCGAGTTCGATGTCGCCGGCGTCGTAGCACCGCTGCAGCAACTCTTCGACCGCCGCCTTGTGGCGGGGCTCGGTCGTGCGGATGAAGTCGTCGTTCGCGATGCCCAGCCGCTCCCAGGCGTGGGCGAACTTCGGGGCGATCTCGTCGGTGAAGTCCTGTGGGCTCTGGCCGGCCGCCTCGGCCGCCTGCTGGATCTTGAGGCCGTGTTCATCGGTGCCCGTCACGAACTTCACGTCGTCGCCCAGCAGACGGTGCCACCGGGTCAGCGCGTCGCCGATGATCGTCGTGTAGGCGTGGCCCAGATGTGGCTCCGCGTTGACGTAGTAGATCGGCGTGGTGACGTAGAACCGGCTCACGCCCCCGACGCTACCGATCGCGTCTCCGGATCGAGTGCCGCGTTCGTGACCCGACACGACGGTTCCGACGGGTCAGCTCCTAGTCTTCCCGCCGTGCCGACCGAGTTCGCAGCTGCCACCGCCGTCCGTCGTCGAGCCGATGGCGTGTACGACGCCGAGATCGCCGAGGGTTGGGACATCGGTGGCAACGCCAACGGCGGCTACGTCATCGCGCTCGCGGCGCGGGCGATGGCCGATGCCGTCGACCGGCCGCCGTTGTCGGTCACCGCGCACTACCTCGCGCCCGGCAAGCCCGGGCCGGTGGAGATCGTGGTCGACGTGATCCGGTCGGGACGCAGGATGGCCACGGTGGCCGCGCGGGTCCGCGCCGGTACCACCGAGGTGCTGGCGCTGCTCGGCACGTTCGCCGACCAGGCGCCCGGCGGACCATCGGTGATCACGGGCGAGCCCCCGCTCCTGCCGCCCAGCGAGGAGTGTGTCTCGGCGGCACCGCCGGTCGATTCGGGGTTCCATCACCGCATCTTGTCGAGCATGCGGCCCGTCGACGCCGGCTTCCGCGTCGGACGTCCGAGCGGCACCGCAGAGGTCGAAGGCTGGTTCGCGCTGCCCGACACCGAGGAGATCGACGTGTTCGCCCTGCTCATGGCCACCGATGCGTTCGCCCCCGTGGTCTTCAACCGGTCGGAGTTCCCGGTCGGCTGGTCGCCGACGCTGGAACTGACGGTGCACGTGCGGGGCGTGCCGGCTCCCGGCCCGCTGCGCTGCCGGTTCGCCAGCCGGTTCATCTCGGACGGCATGTTCGACGAGTCGGGCGAGCTCTGGGACTCGACCGGCCGGCTCGTCGCCCACTCACGACAGCTCGCGCTGGTGCCGCGCGGCTGAGATCGGCGGCCGAGATCGGCGGCTGAGATCGGCGGCCGGGATCGGCGGCTGAGATCGGCGGCCGAGTCAGCGGAACCAGGCCCGTCGTGCCCGTCTGGTCCCCATCTCGAGCCCGGCGGCGAACGTGCCGGCCGCGAGACCGGCCGACGCCACCCCGGCCGCGGTGCGACGGATGACGGTCTTGGTGCGCTGGCTGAAGATCACGACCGGCCAGCCGTTGCGGCGGG
>CAXBAZ010000182.1:0-7210 GCA_963973395.1 uncultured Acidimicrobiaceae bacterium | reverse complement strand
GCCGCGCTGCGGCGGCCGATCGTGCTCGCCAAGTCACTGTCGACACTCGACGTCCTCTCGGACGGGCGACTCGACATCGGCGTCGGCGTCGGCTGGCAACGAGAGGAGTACGAGGCCGCAGGCTTGGACTTCGGCGAGCGCGGCCGCCTGCTCGACGAGTGCCTGGAGCTCTGCACGACGGTATGGCGCGAGACCCCAGCGACCCTCAACGTCGCAGGGAGCGTGATCGAACGGCTCCACCAGATGCCTGCACCGATACAGGAGGGCGGTGTGCCGATCTGGATCAGCGGGCGGACGACCGGGCGGGTCGCTCGACGGCTCGCCCGCTTCGGCACCGGCTGGATCCCGTGGGGCGACGATGCGCTCGACCTCGCGACGAGTATTCCCAGAATGCGTCAACTCGTGGTGGAGGCCGGCGGAGATCCGACGGGTCTGCGGGTGGTCGGCAACCTCCCGCCCGCGAACGCGCTCGATGGTGATGTCGATGCCGTGATGACCGCCGCCGAATCATCGATCGCCTCCGGGGCAACCGATCTCGTCGCTCGGATCCCGGTACCGGACCGAGCGGCTGTCGATGATGTCTACGGCGCCTGGGCCGAGGCGTTCGCACGCAGCGTCGGCCGCCGCTGACCAGCGAACGGAGCGAACCCGGTTCGCTCCGTTCGGGAGTTCACACGACGGCGGAGCGCTTCGACGACGCCTGGGCGTAACCATCGACGAGGCGGAGCAGCAGCGTCTCGTCGCCTTGGGCGATCGGCCAGACATCGAGCGGGAACCGGGCGGCGCCCGGCCCGTGCGGCGCCGAGTCGCTGAGCAACAGGATCGGACCCACGTACCCGGCGGCCCGCAACTGCGGCGCTGTCTGGAGTCCGTGTCTGCCGGCCGTCGGGTGATCGAGGATGACGAGATCGGGCATCTGCTTCGTGATCTTCTTGAGCGCCGTCTCGGAGGTCAACGCTCGCGCGACCCGATGGTTGCTCGACCGGAGGCGCTTCCGGAGCGTCGCTCGATGCGCCGGTTCGCTGTCGACGATCAGAATGTCGAGTCCGAGCCCCGCGTCCCGCAGCGTGCGTCGGTTCTCTGCCGTGGAACGTGACCGTAGCCAGGCGGTCATCTCGACCCCGGTCACCGGTCTCGCGATCACGTAGCCCTGCACGAAGTCCACTCCCAGCCGGTGGAGCCGCTGCAGGGTCACGTCGTCCTCGACGCCCTCGGCGACCACGGTGAGGTCGAGACTGTGGGCGAGGTCGATGATCGACCTGACGATGCGTTCGCTGCGCTCGTCGAGGTCGATGATGAACGAGCGGTCGATCTTGAGCTCGTCGACGGGCAGGTCCTTGAGGTATGTCAACGACGAATACCCGGTGCCGAAGTCGTCGATGGAGATGCGCGCGCCAGTGCCTCGAAGGGCGTCGAGCATCGCCCACAGGGCGGGATTGCTCCCCTCTGCGAGCGCCGTCTCGGTGATCTCGAGCGTCAGGGCGTCGGCGGGCACGCCGGCGGCGGCGAGCAGCGACGCGACCCGATTCGCCAGATCGGGATCCGTCAGGAGGCGAGCCGACAGGTTGACGGCCACACTGGCCTGGATGCCGTTCGCGCGCCAGACCGCGACCTGCCGCAGCGCCGACGTCATCACGTGGGTGGTCAGCGAATCGATCAGTGCGTTCTGTTCGGCGAGCACGATGAACTCGTCGGGCGGCACCGCCCCCCGCTCCGGGTGGTACCAGCGTGCCAACGCCTCGACGTGCTGGACCCGGCCGCCCTTGTCGACGATCGGCTGGTACGCGACGGTGAGGGCACCGCTGGAGATCGCCGCTCGGAGATCGTTCACGAATCCGAGCTTGTCGTGACTCGACATGTTCGCACCGTCGGTGTGCAACGCCCATCCGCCGGCGTGCGACTTCGCCTGCTGCGCAGCCGCAGCGGCCATCTGCACCAGTGCCTCCCGGTCGGCGTCGTCCACGTCGGCGACGACGCCGATCCGGGCCGACACGTGGACCGCATTGCCGTTGGACCAATACGGTCGACACAACATCTCGCGCAACTCGATCGCCAGCGAGACCGCGTCGAGCGGAGTTCGCATGCCCAGCGAGAGCACCGCGAACTCGTTGCCCCCGAGCCGTGCGACCAGATCGCCGCCCCGAACGACGGCCGTCAAGCGGCGAGCGGCCTCGCGGAGCACCGCATCACCCGACTCGTGCCCGAGGCCGGCATTGATCTGATGGAACCGATCCAGATTGACCACGAGCAGCGCGAGGCCGCGCGTCGAACGGTACGGCGTCTGGAGCGCAACGCCCAACCGCTCGTAGAACGTCTTGCGGTTCGCCAGGTCGGTGAGCTCGTCGTGCGACTCCCGCCGACTGATCAGTGCGGCGGACGCCCGTTGCAACGTGAGATCCTCGATCTGGACGATCACACGACTCAGGGATCCGTCCACATCGTGAACCGCGATGCCGGTCGTCCGTGCCCAGACGTGCGCGCCGGCACGCGTCACGTACCGCTTCTGAAAGGAGAACTCGGCCGACTTGCCGCTCGCCAGGTCACCCATCGCTCTCACACCGTCGACCAGGTCGTCGGTGGCGGTGATGTCGTGAAACGACATCGTGAGCAACTCCGTGGCCGAGTAGCCCAGCAGTGAGCAGAACGCCTCGTTCACTTCGAGATAGCTGCCATCGGGATCGGCGATCGCCATGCCGACGACGGCGCGACGGAACGCTGCGTCGATGATCGAGCGCGGTTCGACGCCCGCCAGGACGGTTGATGGCCGCTGTTCCGAGTCGGGGACATCCACCGCTCCGGGGGGCCGGTACGGCTGGCGCGATCTTCGGTGACGCTGTCGACGACGGACTGGTTCACGTTCGATCCGATCGGATCGCTGGCATCCACGACATGCTGTCTCTCCTCACCTCATCGACGTGAGAAGATGCCGCGCTCTCCCGCCTCACCTGCGAGACGCATGCCGTCGTGACGGTCGCTCCTCGAGCCTCGATCGCATCAACGCTCCGCCGGGACGAACGGTCGATTCAGCACGACTTCGCCGCGGGAGAACGGTGACGTTGACTCCGGATCGCGCGAACGCTACCACCCGCCGTCCACTTTCGAACGGAGCGAACCTGAACGGAGCGAACCTGGTTCGCTCCGTTCAGGTGGGGCGCATCGGGGCGATGACCTGCTCGGCGAAGCGCAGCGCCGGCTCGGCCTGGAGCGGATGGCCGAAGTCCATGATGAAGTAGCCGACGCCGAGCTCTGTGAGGTGTCCCAGACGGTCGAGCCACGCCTGGGAGTCGGCGTCGGACTCGGGCAGCTCGCCCGCCCCCGTCAGCGTGCTCTCGACGTCGGACGGGTCGCGACCCGCCTCGCTCGCGGCCCGGTCGACGATCTCCCGCTTGCGCTTCCAATCATCGTCATCGACGTAGGCGCCGTTCCACAGGTCGGCGCGACGACCGACGATCGGCAGCCCGATCTGCTCGCCCGAGCTGCCGATGCAGATCGGCGGCACCACGTCCGGTCGCGGTGTCGCCGCCGCGTCGTCGATCGAGAAGTACGTGCCGGAGAACGTGGGGTGCTCGTCGGTCCACATCAGCCGACAGATCTGCACCACCTCTTCGAGTTGGCGGAGCCGCGTTGCGTCGGAGGGGAAGTCGTAGCCGTAAGCGTGGTACTCGTCCTCGCGCCAGCCGCCGCCGATGCCGAGCATGAACCGACCGCCCGACAGCACCTGCAACGTGGACGCCATCTTCGCGGTCAATGCCGGATTGCGGTAGCCGTGCGCGAGCACGTGGTGGCACAGCATCACGTCCGGGAAGCGGGCGGCGAGCCAGGTCAGTGTGACCCATCCCTCGAGGAAGCCCTCCCGCTTCTCGGCGTCGAAGCCGTAGAAGTGGTCGGCGATCCACACCGAGTCGAAGTGGGGAAGCGCATCGGGGAGGATGTGGCGCTCCTGGTACATCACGATCGGCTCGAAGTCACTCCCGGCGTGCCCGGCCACCGGCGACAACCATCCGAACTTCGTCATGTTCACGACCTCCGTCTCGACGTTGCCTCCCACCCTGGCACGCCAGAAGGGCGGCGTCCGATTCGACGCAGCATCGATCGTCGACCTCCCGGTCGGTCGGAAGGTCGTCGGACGCCTGCCGTGTACTCAGTCGTCGTCGGGGCGGTCGGGGTCGGCGGCGAGGGCGTCGAGGAGGCCGGCGAGCGGTGAGTTGCGGATCCGCGGGTCCTGGCGGGCTCGTTCGAGTTGATCGCGGCTCTCGTCGAGTCGGTCGCGCAGCGTGACCCCGTCGTCGTCGCGCTGGTCGAGGATCGGCCGCCCCTCGTCGTCGGTCATCGACTCCGCCCGAGCGACCGCCTCACCGACACGCGAGCCGATGGCACCGACCACGCGTCCGGTGGTCTCATCGACCAGCGGGTGGGCCGACAGCGGCGCACTCGCTGCCGAACCCACGGGCGGTTCGATCATCTCGAGATCGGCGACGTACCCGAGGATCGGACTGACCCGGGCGCGGACCCGGCTGCCCTGGGGAGCTCGGCGATGGATGTCGGCCCCGACGGTGTAGGCGAGGATCGAATCGTCGGAGCCGTCGTCGATCGCCACGTGACAGCGCGTCCGCCGACGCTGATCGCGCCGCATCCCGTGCTCGTCACGACCGCTCCAGATCATCCACTGGAGCACCTTCGGAAGTCGGTGACCGCTGCGGTAGCGCCGACTGCGGACGACCTCACCCTCCACGGTCCGCCGAGGAACGAGGTCGGCCAGCCCGACGATCACACGGACCAGGCCGTACACCGCGGCGACGGCCGCGATGGACGCCACGACGATCGCACCGAGGCTCACCCATCCGCGCTGCTCGGCCTCGAGCGTGACCAGGAGGTCGTCGGATCGCGAGACGACGAGCGCCAGGTAGGCGACGAATCCGAACACCGCCCCGCGGACCAACCCCTCGAAGGCGACCCGGCCCGGATGCGACCCCCACCCGGGACGCAACGACCGATAGCGCACCTTCACCCGGCGCCAACTCCCCGTGACCCGGCTCCAGGCGTGGCGGTCGTGTTCGGTTTCGAACGGCAACTGGCGTTGGACCTCGGGCGCCAATCCCATCGCCGTCGCGTAGGCGAGGTGGCGGTCCCACACCGCCACCGACGCCGCCGGCTTGTCCTCGAAGCGCCCGGTCGACCGATAGAGATCGCGCACCCCGAGCCAGTGGGCGGCGACGGCGCGTCCTGCCTCGGTGTCGCCCTGGGAGTCCGAGCGGATGACTCGACCCGCGAGTCCGACGAGACCGACCCCGATGAGCATCGACATGCCGAGGAGCAGGTTGCCGATCGAACCCCAACCCGTCGGTTCGTCGATCCGGTCCGCGGTGGCGGCGACGAGCCAACCCGGCGCGGCGCCCGCGGCGACGAGGCAGGCGATGAGCACCAGATGCCGGAGGTCGTATCGCTGCGAGCAGAGTCCACGATGCCGCCCGTCCTTGGTGACCTCGCGCACGAACCCCTTGAACCATCGCTCGGAGACACCGTCGGCGCCGATCGTGAGGACCGTCGCGGGTGTGATGCCGTCGACGGCGTGCTCGCGCACATGGCGCAGCACGCGCTGCTCGTACGCCGCGAGCTCGTCGACGCGGGCGCCGGGACGATCACGGAGTCGGATGACGAGGTCACCGCCGTACTCCTCGAAGTCGTAGAAGCCGCGCGCGGCGAGGTCGACGGCGGTGGCGGGAACAGCATCGTCCTCCACCTGGAACCCTCCGACGAGGAGGTCGACGAGCGCCGGCGTCTCGTCGCGAAGGTCCATCGTCGCCGGTCCGGCTTCGATCGGACGTGGACGGGTCGAGAGCCACACCCAGACGATCGCGACACCCGCCGCCAACGCCACACCGAGGGCGATGGCGGCCAGAGCCGGGGCAGGGTCGAGGACACGCTCCACGTCGCCACCATCGTAGGAAACGAGGGCGGACCGGTCAGAACTTTCGGCGCGCCCGCGTCACGTTCGGTGTCCGACACCGGATGTTCGCCGGCGGAACCGTTGCGTCAGTCGGTCGGGCCGACGGGCTGCAACGAACCGATGACCGCACCGCCGTCGACGACGAACTCGTGCCCGGTCGAGTACGTGGCCTCGCGGATGATGAACAGCAGCATGTCCGTCACCTCGGACGGTTCACCGACCCGATCGATCGGCTGTGCCGTCGCGAGCGCGTCGGCGTCGAGACCGTCGATCATCGGCGTGCGGATCGGGCCCGGATGGATCGAGTTGACGCGGATCCCGTCACGGGCGAGTTCGAGCGCCGCCGACTTCGTCAGACCCCGCACACCCCACTTGCTCGCCACGTAGGCGCCGAGGTTGGCGTACCCCTGGAGGCCGGCGGTCGAGGAGATGTTGACGATGCAGCCACCACCCGCCTTGCGCATCGACGGGACGACGGTGTGCATGCCGAGCCAGGTACCCGTCAGGTTGATGTCGATCGTGCGCTGCCAAGTGTCGAGATCCATGTCGGGAATCGGGCCGAACGACACGATGCCGGCGTTGTTGACCAGCACGCCGATCGGCCCGAACGTGGCCTCCGTCGCGGCGACCACGTCGCGCCACTCCTGTTCGCTCGCCACGTCGAGATGCCGGTACGCGACCGACTCTCCGAGCTCGTCGGCCAGCGCCGCGCCCTCGGCGTCGAGCACATCGGTCGCCATCACCTGTGCGCCGACGGCCACGAGCCGACGCACGTGCTCGGCGCCCATGCCCCGAGCGGCTCCGGTCACCAGCGTGACGACACCGTCCAACGAGACTGCCATGACATTCCTCCTTCACGACCCGCGGCGCACCTTTCGCGCCGCCGTACCTCCATCGTGACGACACCGGCACCCGGCCACCATGGGCCTTCGACCCTGACCGTCCGTGACGTTTGGTGTCCGACACCGACGGGACGCCCGGCATCCGAGTCGTCGTGGCGCGTGTCATCATGGGCCGTCATGGACGTGCCCGCCGCGCCTCGATGGTGGATGCCGTGCTGAAGTCGCTTGGGGTGACGATCGCGCAGCTGAGCGGGCGCGTGCAGGGGGCGCCCACGACCGAGCGGCTCTCGGGCGACGAGCGGGCGCAACTGTCGATCCACCGCGCCGAGTGGCGACGCCGTTTGAAGACCGTCCTGGTGCTGGCGGTCGCCTTCGTGGCGATGGTGGGCCTGTTCTCGACGCTGTTCCACGAGTTGATGGA
>CAXBAZ010000181.1:0-7211 GCA_963973395.1 uncultured Acidimicrobiaceae bacterium | reverse complement strand
CGGTGCTCGCCGGCAGACCGCACGGGTAGACCTTGAGGAAGCCGGCGGCCGCCGGCTGCTCGACCGTGACGTTGAGTGACACGGCCGTTGCCGCGGCCGGGGCGGCGCCGTCCTTCCCGGCGACCTGCAGTACCAGCTCTTCGCCGGCGTCGAGCCGGCGCTGACCTGCTCGTCGCGAGTCGAAGAGTCGTTCCGGCGTCTCCGGTGTGAAGGTGCTGTCGGCTTCGCCGTGGAAGTAGCCGTTGACGTCGACGACGACGTCGGTCGACACCAGCGAATACAGGCACATCTTGCCGCCGTCGAGCGGGACGACCGCCTGGTTGGCGACGACCTCGCCCGGGCGGAAGTTGAGCGTGCTCACCTCGGGCCGCACCGCGGTGCAGTTGTAGGCGGTGATGAATCCGGGGCCATCCGGGCCCACCGCCACGAAGTTGGCGCTGACCGCCATGACGTCGGCGGACGCCACGTCGATCGTGGCGACCTCGTTCGCCTCGAGTCGGGTGGTGCCCTGCCCACGCCGGCTGTCGACCAGACGGCGGGGAGTGACCGGCTCGAAGCGGACCTCGTCACCGACCAGGGACGTGTCGGCAGCGACGTCGGTCGTCGCCGGCAGATGCTGCCCGACCGACGACAGTGGGGCGTCGCGGTCGACCGTGAAGGACCAGGTGACGTTCCCGCCGTTGCTGTTGACCGTCGTGGTGTAGTCGCCGTCGGCGAGCACCTCGCGCGGCATCACGATCACGGCGTTGTCGCCGTCGAGGATCGACCGAGCGGTGCCGTCGGACACATTGCCCGTGTGGAGCGTGCACGTCTCGATCGGTCCATTCGGCCCGGCGATCGACGAGTCGGCCGACGACACGTCGTCGGGCAGCATGGCGATCAGGGGCAGGCCGGCTGCACCGGTCCAGTCGCACATCGCCAGCGGGTTCGGGTACTCGGTGATGAAGCTGTGCAGCGGGACGGTGGCGCCGTCTCCGGGGAACAGGATCGGCGTCGACGGACGGGGAGCGGCGACGTCGATGCCGCGGATGACGTCGAGCGTGCCGCCCGAGTGCCACTGGGTGGGGGTGTCGTCGTCGGTGCACAGCCCGAATCCACTGCTTCGAAGGCTGTGGCGCAGGATGCCGATCGCGTGGAACGGGCCGGTCATCCACAGCTCGACATGATCGCGGGCGGTGGCATCGACCGAGCTGCTGACAGCGACGTTGCCGCTGTTGCCGGCCGTGTCGCCGCCGGGAGAGTAGCCGGGACGTCCTTCGATCTCGTCGTGGGCGATGCCGTTCTGGAGCATGTAGCACGAATGGGCGCGGCCCTCGGCCGACCAGGACGTGTTCTCGCTGACGGGTCGGAGTCCGGACATCGCCCGGTACACGTTGACGATCGACAACCAGTCGTCATCGCCGACGTCGGCGGACACGGGGCCGGCACCGGCTGCGACGAACACGCCCGAGGCGACGACCACGGCAGCAGCGATGATGTTGCGTCCCAGCCGCCGGTGCGCGTTGTTCAGGGGAGTTCTGGCTGCGGTCACAACGTGTCATCGGCGGATCCAGACGGACCCTTGACGACCCCGCAGAAATTTGAACAAATCTTGTCCGGACCACACCTGGCACCTGCTGCCGCCCGCGGGAACGGTCGCCCGCCCGATCGGTACGGTTGGTCGGATGCGGCGGCACGACCGGGGCCCTCACACACGTCGTCGCAGCCGCCACGGATCGGTGTCGGTCGTGGCATCGCTCGCCGGGTGTCTGGGTCTCGTGCTCGGTGCCGCCACGGGGTGTGCCGGATCGTCGGCGCCCCGGGTGCTCGACGCAGAACCGTCGGCGCGGACCGCTGCGACCGCCGTGCCGAGCACCGCTCCTGGATCACCGGCGACCACGTTGCCGTCCGACACGGCCGCCACGACGACCCCGAGCACATCCCCCACGACATCCCCCACGACAGCGACTGCGACAACTCCCACGACAGCGAGCGATGTGCTCGAGCCGGTGTCGCGGAGTCTGTCGGTGGGCGATGCACGCTTCCCCGAGCTCGGCACGGCCGACATCGACGTGGACCACTACGCCGTCGCCATCGCCTACGACCCGGACGCGCGAGAACTGGCCGGCACGGCGACGATCGAGCTGACCACCACGTCGGTCACCGACCAGGTCGCGCTCGACGCGGACACGCTCGACGTCGACGCGGTCGCCGTCGACGGTGAACGACGGCCGTTCCTCGCCGCCGATCGCAAGTTGTTGGTCAGGCTGGCGGCACCGGTGGCGGCAGGCACCGACCTGGTGGTCGACGTCGACTACCGGGCGCCGCTCGACACCGGACGCCGTTTCGCGGACGAGGCCGGGATCTTCGTCACCTCGGGAGGGTTCTGGTCGGTCAACGAGCCGGACGGCACCAGCACATGGATGCCGGTCAACGATCATCCGACCGACAAGGCGACCTGGACGTTCGCGGTGACGGTGCCCGATCCCGCGGTCGCCGTCGCCAACGGGAAGCTCGTGAGTTCGGCCGCCGCACCGTCCGACACGACGACCTGGACGTGGGAGCAGTCCGAGCCGATGGCGCCCTACCTGACCCTCCTGCTCGTGGGCGACTACGAGTTCGTCGATGCCGGAACGACCTCGAGCGGGGTCCCGCTCCACCATGCCGCGATCGACGGCACGGTGGCGAGCCTCGGCGACTACACCGACGTCACGCGCGAGCAGTTCGAGTTCTTCGAACCGCTGTTCGGCCCGTACCCGTTCGATCGCTACGGGCTGGCGATCACCGATTCCACGCCCGGGCTGGCAATGGAGACACAGGGTCTGGCGCTGTTCAGCTCGGGTGATCTCGACGGCTCGCTGGGCGTGCTGCAACACCTGCTCCTGGCGCACGAGCTCGCCCACCAGTGGTTCGGCAACTCGGTCTCCCCGGCGACGTGGGACGACATCTGGCTCAACGAGGGGTTCGCGACCTACGCCCAGTGGCTCTGGTTGGAGGAGGCCGGACTCGTGACCGTCGAGGCGTCGGCGACCGACGCGCTCGCCGCACTGCCCGACGCCGGTGGCCCGGTCGGACGACCCGACGACCTGTTCGGGGCTGTCTCGTACGACGGTGGTGCGGTCGTGCTGCACGCACTGCGCGCCACCGTCGGCGACGATGCGTTCTTCGAGGCGCTCCGCACCTGGGTCGATGAGCATCGTGACGGTTCGGCCGGCACCGCGGACCTGCGGGCCCTCGTCGAGCGCGTGGCCGAACGTGACCTGGAGCGGTTCTTCGACACCTGGGTGTCGACCGAGCAGCGCCCGGACAGCTTCCCGGAACGCGAGGCCGCGGCGTGATCAGCGGCGCACGAGGGCATCGATCAGGCCGCCCCACACTCGACTCTCCCGGTCGGTGCGGGCCTCGGTACGGTCGGCCAGCGAGGCGGCGGTGCGGCCCGCATTGACTCCGACCCACCGCAGCGGCTCGGGTTCCCACCGGCGCGATCGGTGCCCGACCCACGGCAGCGTCGTGAGTTCCTGATCGCCGCCTCCCGTGATCATCGTCGCCAGGGTTCGCCCGGCGAGGTTGGTCGTCGACACACCGTCGCCGACGTATCCCCCGGCGCTGGCGAGCCCGGTGCGACGATCGAAACGGACACTGCAGCGCCAGTCGCGTGGCGCACCGAGCACACCACCCCAGTGGTGCGTGATCTCCGCGTCGCCGATGACCGGGAACAGCTCGCGCAACGATGCCGTCAGCAGCGATCGAACGCGATCGTCGGTGTCGAACTCGGGTCGGATCGCGGATCCGAAGTGGTACGGCGCACCCCGGCCGCCGAACGCGAACCGTCCGTCGACCGTTCGCTGGCCGTAGATGACCATGTGCCGCCCGTCGGCGAACGTCGGCCGGTCGGTGAGACCGATCTCCGCCCAGACGTCGTCGGCCAGCGGCTCGGTCGCGATCATGAGGGAGTAGATCGGCAGCATCGAGCGACGCTCACCCTCGAGCCGGCTCGTGTAGCCCTCGGTGGCACGGACCACGATCTCGGCCGTCATCGTGCCGTGCGAGGTGACGAGCCGACCGGGTTCGATCGCCCGGACGTCGATGCCTTCGCGGATCTCGACGCCCGCGGCGAGCACCGCACGGGCGAGTGCATGCACGAGTCGGAGCGGGTGCACGGTCGCGCAGTGCGGCGTCCAGACGCCGCCGATCACCGATGTCGCGGCGCATCGGTCCCTGGCCTGATCGGCGTCGAGCCAGCGGTAGTCGTCCTCCCCGAAGCCGTACCTCCGGTACTCGTCGAGGTGGTGCCGCAGGCGGTGCTCCTGCGGGGTCGAGCGCGCGAGGTCGACCGTGCCGCCCCGGTGGACGATCCCCGGCGCACCGTGGTCCCGGTCGAACGTCTCGATCTCGGCGACGGTGTCGTACATCGCCCGCTGGAACCTCGTGGCCGCCGCCGCTCCGCTCCGGGCGGCGATCTGGTCGAGACCCATCGGCAACAACGCCGAACACCAGCCGCCGTTGCGCCCACTCGCCCCGAACCCGACACATTCGCGCTCGACCACCACGATCCGGAGGCCGGGATCGTGCCGGGACAAGTACCAGGCGGTCCAGAGGCCGGTGAAGCCGGCGCCCACGATCACGATGTCGGCGTCGACCGGTGTGGTGGGTGTCGGTGGCCGCACGATTTCGTCGCCGGGCACCGTGTCGGCCCACAGAGAACGCCCGGCTCGCTCGGTCACGCCCGTACGCTAGGTCGGCGAACCCGGCTCCGGGCACTCCGACCGGGTGTCGAGCCGTCACTCCCATGGCCAGTCTCCCCCCACCCACGAGCGCCCCGGCAGGCTGGTACCCCGATCCGTCGGGGATCGGCACGCGCTACTTCGACGGCCGCGCCTGGGCCGCGCCGCATCCCGGCTTCGCCGAGCCCGACGAGCACCCCAACCTGCCGCTCGGAGCGGCGCTCGGGGCGCTGCTCGTGCTGGTCGTGTCGCTGCTCGGGGGCAAGACGTTCGTCGACTGGCTCACGCGGTACGACTGGCCGGTCATCGTCTACGTGGTGCTGCTCGCCCTCATCGGCTACGGGCCGTCGCTGGCCTGGGGCGCCTACGTACGCCGGCGATGGGGATCGCGCCGACTGACCTCGCTCGGCTGGCGCTTCCGGTGGTCGGATCTCGGTTGGGGGCCGTTGACGTGGCTCGCCGCAGTGGGCACCCAACTGGTGACGGCGTCCCTGGTGCTGGTGTTCGACATCCCCTTGAGCAGCAACGTCGATTCGGCCTCCGACCTCGACGCCGACCGGGCGTACCTCGTCGCGACGCTCGTCACGGCGGTGATCGCCGCTCCCATCATCGAGGAGCTGGTGTTCCGCGGGCTGGTGCTGCGCGGCCTCCTGAGCCGGATGGGGCCCGCGCTCGCGATCCTCGCCCAGGGGGTCCTCTTCGGCCTCGCCCACGTCGACCCGGTGCGTGGTGTCGGCAACGTCGGACTCGTGCTGGTGCTCTCCGGCGTCGGGGTCGCGTTCGGTGTCGGCGCGTACCTCACACGTCGCCTCGGGCCGACGGTGATCGCCCATGCGATCTTCAACGGAGTCGTGATGGTGATCGTGCTCAGTGGCGTGCTCGACGACGTGGAGACCGATCTCGGCTCGCTGGTCTCGTCGGCATCGGTGCTCCTCGGCGGCTGAATCGGCGCCGGGCCCGGGGCGGGGTCACCGGTCGAGCAGGACGTTGTCGATCAGGCGGACGTCACCGAACCAGGCCGCGGTCAGGACGCACGACGGCGGTTCGGCGCGCTCGACCGGTCGGAGCGTCATCGCGTCGACCACCTCGACGTACTCCACGCTGGCCCGTGGTTCGGCGGTGATGCCGTCGAGCACGATCGAGCGCAGCTCGGCAGCCTCGCGTTCGCCGGCTGCGAACGCCTCGGACGCCGCCCGCAGCGAGCGGGAGACGACGAGTGCCGCCGCCCGGTCGTCCGGGGTCAGCCGAACGTTGCGGCTCGAGAGTGCCAGCCCGTCGGCTTCGCGCACGATGGGCACGCCGAGCACCTCGATCGCGAGGTCGAGGTCGCGCACCGTCCGACGTACGATCGCGAGCTGCTGGAAATCCTTCTGACCGAACGCGGCGACGTCGGGCAGTGTGGCGTTGAACAGCTTCGTCACCACCGTCGTGACGCCCCGGAAGTGGCCCGGCCGCACCGGGCCCTCGAGACCGTCGGCGAGCTCGCCCGGTTCGACATGGGTCTGGAACCCCGGCGGGTACATGACGGCGGCGGTCGGCGCGTACACCGCGGCGACCCCCGACCGGCGGCAGATGTCGAGATCGTCGTCGATCGGTCGCGGATAGCGGTCGAAGTCGGTGGACTGGTTGAACTGCAGCGGGTTGACGAAGATCGTGACGACGACCACGTTGGCCCGCGTCCGCACGGCGTCGACGAGCGCCAGGTGACCGCGGTGGAGTGCGCCCATCGTCGGCACGACCCCGATGCGATCGCCGGCGGCTCGGCGCTCGCGTGACCACTCGCGCATGTGCGCGGGCGTGGTGATGACATCCATCAGCGCCGAAGCTACCCGGGCCACGCTCCCGGGCAGAGATCGCGGTACGACCGCATCGATCCGACGGACGTCGCGGTGACGACCGCGTCGGCGCAGGCGGTCTCGAACACCGAGGCGGCCGCCGCGAACACCAGGTTGAGCTGGATGACGCGTGACCCCTCGGCGCGCACGGTGCCGCTGGTCGCATCCGTGAGCGAGTGCCGTCCGGTCGACAGTCCGAAGATGGTGTCGCCGTCGACGAGCGCGTGCGCAGGACGGATCGCCCTGGCCAGGCCGTCGTGTGCCGACTGGGCGAGGCGCCCGGCCTCCGGCCGTGACAGTGCGACGGTCGTGGCGACGACGCCGATGGTGGTGTTGAGCGGCGCCGGTGCGGCGGTGGCGGCCAGATGCTCGCGGAGTGCACGACGTTGGGCAGCGGGAGGGCGTCGAAGTGCGCGGACGTTCGTCCACGGTGATCCCGTCGTCGGATCGACGACCGCGCCGCTGGCGTTGACCACCGCGAGGGCGGCGATCGTCACGTCGGTGCCGTCGATCGTGAGCGTCGTGCTCGCCATCCCGACGCCGCCCTGCAGACCACCCGCGCGTGCTCCCGTGCCGGCACCGAGCGATCCGCGGCCGACCGAACGACGCGCGGCTCGGAGCGCACGCGCCCCGAAGTCCGGGTTCGGTCGGTTGCCGAACCGTCCGCCACGTC
>CAXBAZ010000180.1:0-7213 GCA_963973395.1 uncultured Acidimicrobiaceae bacterium | reverse complement strand
ACCGACCCGGACACGACCGAGCCCGACACGACCGAGCCCGGAACGACCGAGCCCGACACGACCGAGCCCGGAACGACCGAGCCCGGAACGACCGAGCCCGGAACGACGCAGCCCGACACGTCCGAACCCGACGCAACCCCGCAGGCGATCATCTCGCTGTCTCCGACCGCGACCGAGATGCTGTTCGCGATCGGGGCCGGCGACCAGGTGCTCGCCGTCGACGACTTCTCGAACTTCCCAGCTGAGGCGGCCGAGAAGATGACCGGCCTGTCGGGCTTCGAACCGAACGTCGAAGCGATCGCAGGGATGGAGCCGGACCTCGTCGTCACCGACGGCACCAACCCGGCGCTGCTCGACCAGCTCGACACGCTCTCGGTACCGCACTGGGAAGGCCCGGCGGCGACCTCGTTCGACGACGTCTACACGCAGATCGAGCAGCTCGGCGCGATCACCGGTCACGTGGGCGAGGCGGCCGAACTGGTCGGCGAGATGCAGGCGGACGTGGCCTCGATCAAGGACGGCCTGCCCGAGCTGGACGAGCCACTCACGTACTACCACGAGCTCGATGCGACGTTCTTCTCCGTGACGAGCGACACCTTCATCGGTGCGGTGTACGACGAGATCGGACTGGTCAACATCGCCGACGAGGCGGGCGAGGGCAACCCCTACCCGCAGTTGAGCGCCGAGTACATCATCGACCAGAACCCCGATCTGATCTTCCTCGCCTGCACCAAGTACTGCGGCGAGACCACCGAGACGCTGGCAGCGCGTCCGGGCTGGGAATCGCTCGATGCGGTCGCCAACGGCGGCGTGATCGAGTTGGACGACGACGTCGCGTCCCGCTGGGGGCCTCGCATCGTCGACCTCCTCCGTTCGGCCGGTGAGGCCGTGGGCGACGTCGCCGCCGTGGCGGCGGGCTGATCGCGATGACGAGCACCGAGCAGCAGCGCCGGCGTCGATCGGTCGTCGGGTGGTACCCGGCGGCCGCGCTCGGCGTCGTCCTCGCAGTGCTGCTCGGTGCCATGATCGGCCCGGCAGGGCCCGTCTGGTGGCGGGTGCCGCTGGCGTTGGTCGACCATCTTCCGCTGGTCTCGGTCGACAGTGGTGTGAGCGAACGCGAGTGGTCGATCATCTGGAACATCCGCATGCCGAGGGTGGTGCTCGCCGGTCTCGTCGGAGCGATGTTGTCGATCGGCGGGGCCAGCTACCAGGGAGTGTTCCGCAACCCGCTCGTCGACCCCTACCTGCTCGGTGCGGCGGCCGGCGCCGGCCTGGGGGCGACGCTCATGATCGCCATCTGGGGTGACGTCGGCGCCACGTGGGTCGTCGACCCGGTGCCGGCGGTCGCGTTCGCGTTCGCGCTCGGCGCCGTGGCGCTCACCTATCTCGTCGGCGCATCGTTCGGCGGGCTGCGCGGCACCTCGACGCTCGTGCTGGCCGGCGTCGCCATGGTGTCGCTGCTCACCGCCGTGCAGACATTCGTCCTCCAGCGCAACACGGAGGTCGTGCGCGAGGTGTACAACTGGATCCTCGGACGCCTGTCGACCGCCGACTGGAGCGACGTACGGCTCGTGCTCCCGTACGTGGCGTTGAGCTGTGGCGTGTTGCTGTTCCACCGCCGTCACCTCGACATGCTCCGTGTGGGCGACGACGAGGCCGTGACGCTCGGGCTGCCCGTGACCCGGGTCCGTCTGATCGTGGTCGTCGCCGCCACGCTCGGGACCGCGGCGGTGGTGGCCGTCAGCGGACTGATCGGTTTCGTGGGGCTCGTCGTGCCGCACATCGTGCGCCTGATCGCCGGCGCCAGCTATCGACGGCTGCTGCCGCTCACGATGGCGTTCGGCGCGATGTTCCTGATCCTCGCCGACATCCCCGGCCGCACGCTCACCGCTCCGGCCGAGCTGCCGATCGGCGTCGTCACCGCGTTCGTCGGCGCACCGTTCTTCATCGTGTTGCTCCGGACGAGGGAGATCGCGCGATGAGCTCGATCGAGTTCACCGATCTGACGGTGCGCTACGGGAGGACCGAGGTCGTGCGCGGCTTCACCGACACGGTTCGATCGGGTGAGTGGCTCGGACTCATCGGACCGAACGGGGCGGGCAAGTCGTCGCTGCTGAAGGCGGTCGTCGGCGTCGTTCCGTCGACGGGGGAGGTGCTCGTCGACGGGTCGCCGATGATGCTGCGTTCGCGTGCCCGCCGGGCGGCGCTCGTCGCCTACGTCCCACAGGACCCGATGATGCCCGCCGACATGACGGGGTTCGAGTACGCACTGCTCGGGCGTTCGCCGTACGTCGGGTACTTCGGGAGCGAGACCCGTCAGGACCGGGCGATGGTCGCGGACGTGCTCGACCGGCTCGAACTGGGGCCGTTCGCCGACCGGCGCCTCGCACACCTGAGCGGCGGCGAACGACAACGGCTCGTCAGCGCCGATCCTGCTGCTCGACGAACCGACGAGTGCGCTCGACATCGGCCATCAGCAACAGGCGCTCGAACTCGTCGCACGTCTCCGTAGCGATCACGGCCTCACGGTCATCTCGGCCATGCACGATCTCACGCTCGCCGGGCTGTACAGCGACCGCCTGGCACTCCTGCACGAAGGTGTCGTCGTCGCGAGCGGCGAGCCGGGCGAGGTGCTCCGTGCCGAGACCCTGGCCGAGTTCTACGGCGTCCGGGTGAGTGTGCACCGGGAGCCGGACGGCACGATCGTCGTCATCCCGCGACGCGACTCGTTCCGCTAGGCGATCGGCACGGCGTACACCACGATGTTCTGCCGGTAGCGGCGGATCTCCGGGTTGAACGAGCCGCCGCACGTGATCAGCACCAGCGTCTCGTCGCCCGTGGTGCGCCAGATGCGGTCCCTCGGCAGCGAGTCCTTGTCGTACATGGTGCGTTCGACGACTTCGTAGGTGCGCACCGAGTCGTCCTCGAGCCTGACCTCGACGCGGGCGCCCGGCTCGAGGGAACCCAGCTCGTAGAACGGCCCGATCGTGTCGTTCCACGTGACGTGGGCCGCGAGCACCGTCGCGCCGGCGCGGCCGGGGCTCGATCCGTACCGGTACCAGCCGATCTCGGTCTCGTCGGGCACCTCGAGCTGTCCGTCGTCCTCGAGTCCGACGGGCCGGACCGGCCCCCACAGGTCGATGTCGTCGATCGTGACCGAGCGGGGACGGATCCGCGGCTCGACCACGGGGGGAATCGCCGACCCGGTGACCCCGAGGAGCTCGGCCAGCCGGGACCGGGCGGGAGCCGCAGCCCCCGCTGGTGTCGTGCCCGACGGTGCCGCGCCTGATGGTGTCGAGCCTGCTGGAGTCGTCGCCGTTGACCCGGTCGGCGCGGTGGTCGGTGTCGACGAACCGGTTTCGTCCGCCGATGACAGCGGCGGCACGGTGTCGGGAATCGCGACTGCGGACACGGGTGTGACGTCGAGCACGGCTTCGTCGGACGAGTTCGGGCGGAGCGCGGCCGCGCCGAGCACGAGCGCGGCGACGACGCTGACGCCCGCTATCACGAGCAACGCCCGACCCGTCGCACGGGGGCGAACAGGTCGGGCGTCACTCATGGGGGGAGGTTATGACCGCAGTCGTCTGGTCAGTGTGATCCGAACGGTGGTCCGGTCAGCGCTGCTTGGCGGCCCGGAGCGTCAGGGCACCACCGGCGAGAGCGAGCATGCCGAGCGCGGCTGCGAACACCGACAGGTTGACCGAATCGCTGATCGGCGTACCGGTGTTGACCTCGGTCGGGGCGGGCGTTCCGTCGCCCTCTTCGCCGTCGGCGTCACCGGCGGCCTCGGTGCCGACCTCGATCTCCTGGGTGTAGAACGTGAACGTCTCGTCGGCGAGCGAGCCCACGGCGTAGACGATCAGGTTCGAACCCGCAGCCAGGTTCACGGTCGGGACGTCGGCGATCGGGTCGCCTCCGGCCGGAGCGATCTGGGCGCCGGCGATCTCACCGGCGGGCAGTGCCAGCTCGGCGCTGGCGCCGTTCTCGGCACCCTCGATCGGACGGGCGTCGCCCACGACCAGGTCGACGGCCGGAGCAGCCGCGGTGTGGCGCACGGTCAGGCGGCCTTCGCCGTCGGCGGTCGGCGCCGTGTTGTTCTCGAAGGATGCGATGGCAGGTGTGCCTTCGGCATCGAGGTGGGCCATCACGGTCCAGTTGCCGGACGCCGGGACGGCGAGCTCGGCGATCGGGCCGATGACGACGTCTTCAGTGCCGGCGGCGCGGACCTCGACGTTCATCAGGGTCTGACCGGCGAAGGCGGAGAGGTCCTGGGTCGTGCCGGGCTCGAAGCCGGGCAGGAGGACCTCGCCGTCGACGGCCACGTCGACGGTGGCACCGGGGATGCCGTGGAGGAGGGTGACGGTGGCGGCATCCTGGGCGGCGACGGTGCCGCCGCTCAGTGCGACGGCTGCTGCCGCTGCGATGCCTGCGAGTACTCGCTTCATGGAAGAAGGTCCTTTCTGATCGAGCAGGGGTGCTCGGGAGGTTCTACGGAGCGGGATCCGGCATCGGATGCAGTCGAGTCGCGGATTTCTTCCACGTAGCCTGTGTGTGTGACCGCGACCGCTCCGGATCGCCGTACCCGGCCGAAGAACACCGAGCGCTACACGTACATGGCGGCGTTCGTCGACATCGTGCACATGCCGCTGGTGATCGGCCTGGTCGTTCTGGGGGCCACTGCCTGGGAGGGACCGGTCTTCATGACCGTGGTGACGATCGTGATCGTCATCCAGATCGCCCTGCTCGGCTGCCCGTGCATGGCGATCAGCGGGTGGCTCCGCAAACAGCACGACCCGGACCACGAACCGCGCTGGTCGGTCACCGTGTGGCTCTACCAGAAGTACGGACCGGCTGCCGGCGTCGGCGTGTTCGTGTTCTTCTTCCTCGCCGCGCTCGGCGTGCGGGCGCTGATCGTCTGAGCAGCATCCTCACGGTCGGCCGACCACGTCAGCCGAACACGGTCACGACGACCACACCCGCGAGCACCGTGGCACTGGCGAGGTAGTCGCCGCGCGTGTGCCGGTCGCCCATGGTCACGTGGGCGACGCCGAAGGCGATGATCAACTCGACCTGGCCGAGCGTGCGCACCTTGGCGGCGCTCTCCAGCGTGAAGGCCCACGCCCAGCCGATCGACCCGAGCAGGCTGAACACGCCGACCCACAGTGCCGGCTTCCAGGCGCGCGCGGTGGCGGTGATCTCGTGGCGATCTGTCGACAGGAACCATATGGCGTTGATCGCGGTCTGCACGACCAGCAGGATCGTCAACGTCGCGACCGCTCGGTCGAACGACGGCGCTCCGGTGAGTGCCCGCGACGCCGCCCGGATGCCGATCGCCGCGCCCGCGAATCCGGCGCCGGCGACGAGTCCCATCAGTGCCGCCGGATCGCCGGCCCGGCGCAGCAGCATGGCGAGTGATCCGCTGGATGCGAGCCACGCCACGCCCACCGTGACGAGCACGGCTCCGATCCAGCCGATCGGTGCGAGCGGTGTGCCGAGGCCGATCGCAGCGAGTCCGGCGACGATCAGCACCTCCGATTTCGAGTAGACGGTGCCGACCGCGAAGTCACGCAGCTTGAACGACCGGAGCAGCGCGAGCGTGGCGAGGATCTGACACACCGCGGCGACACCGATGATCGGCCAGAACCGGTCGGGTATCGACGGCACATCGCGGCCGAGGCCGACGAACAACCCGAGGCTGAGCAACAGCGCGAGCGGCGCGCCGTACGCGTAGCGAACGAATCCGGCCGCCCCCGTCGACAGCACGCTCCGGAGCTCGTGCTGTCGCGAGGTGCGCAGGATCTGGAAGGTTGCCGCTGCGAGCGTGATCGGAATCCACATGGGGTCTCAATATTCGGGACGGACTGTCCGTTGAGTGAGAAATGTAGCAGATCGCCCGACACGTCGCAGCGGCAGATGACGTCGTGCGAGCAGACCGGTGTCGCCCCGGAGACGATGTCGCCGGGCGGCCGTGGCCGGGACGTGAAGCCGCACCGACGTCGCGGTCCGGACCGACGTCGTACAGTGGGCGCCGGCCACGTGAAGCTGGTCGAACCTGGTTCGAGTCGCGATCGAGGTACGTCAGCTGCTGGGTTCGTACCAGTGGTCGCCGTCGCCGAGGAGGCGTTCGGCCTCGCTCGGGCCCCAGGATCCGCGGAAGTAGGGGTGGACCGCACCCGGCTCGTCGATGACAGGTTGCACGATCCGCCAGGTCTGTTCGACGACGTCCTGGCGGGCGAAGCGCCTCGGCGAGCCGGCGATCGCATCGCCGAGCAGGCGTTCGTAGGCCGCCGACCGTTCGCCCAGCGCGGCCGCGAAGTCGACCGAGATGTCGACCTCCTGGCTGTCGAGGTGCGGGCCGGGCGTCTTGGCCTGCAGCGCGAACGTCACGCCGTCCTGCTTGCCCAACCGGAACCGCACGAGGTTGCGTCCGGGCGGAGGCCCGCCGGCCTCGTCGAACAGCAGACGTGGGGGAGTGTGGAACTCGATCACGGCCTCGGTCGCCGCCTCGGTCAGACCCTTGCCGACCCGGACGTACCACGGCACGCCGGCCCACCGCCACGAGTCGATCAGGAGCTTCGCAGCGGCGAAGGTCTCCACCGACGAGCCCTCCTCCACGCCGGGCTCGTCGCGATATCCCACGTACTGGCCCCGCACGAGATCGCTCGGCTCGATCGAGCGCATCGCCGCCATGACCTTCGCCTTCTCGTCCTGCAGGAACTGTGCGCCCGACCCGGCCGGCGGCTCCATCGCCAACAGCGCGACGACCTGCAGCAGGTGGTTCTGCAGAACGTCACGGATCGCTCCGACGCCGTCGTAGAACGAACCGCGACCTTCGACGCCGATCGTCTCCGACATCGTGATCTGCACGCTGCGCACGTACTGACGGTTCCACACCGGCTCGAGCAGCGTGTTGGAGAATCGGAACACCAGCAGGTCCTCCACGCTCTCCTTGCCGAGGTAGTGATCGATCCGGAAGATCCGCTCCTCGGGGAACACGCCGGCCAGCGTCTCGTTGAGCTGCCGGGCGCTCTCCAGGTCGCGCCCGAACGGCTTCTCGACCACGATCCGGCCGCGCTCGTTGAGGCCGACCGAGGCGAGACGGGTGGCGACCTCGGGAAACATCGACGGCGGGATCGCCATGTAGTACACGGCGTTGCACGACTGATGACGATCGAGTGTCGCCCGCAACTCGTCCCACGTCGCCTGCTCCGCG
>CAXBAZ010000179.1:0-7220 GCA_963973395.1 uncultured Acidimicrobiaceae bacterium | reverse complement strand
TCTATACGCGCGGGAGATCGGCGCCCTCCCACCCGAGGTCGAGATCGTCGACGGTGCGGAGCTGCTGCGATGAACGTGTGGCGACTGTCGTGGAAGGTCAGCCAGCACCAACCCAGGTCGTTCTGGCTCGGGTGGGGGCTGTTCCTGCTGTTCTTCCTGGTACCGCTCGGAGTCGGCTGGTCGCTCAGCCAGGCGTTCGCCGCGCTCGAGGCGGAAGACACATCGGCGGTGTACCGGTGGACCGCCGCGTTCGTCGCACTCGAGGTCGCCCGGATGGCGGCCCTGCACATGGCGGTGATGGTGTGGACCCGCGTCTGGATGCACATGCAGACGTTCCTGCGTGCGAACCTCCTGGCGGCGCAGGTCGCGAGCGGTGGTCCCGAGGCGGGGCAGCCCGTCGGCTCGGCCGGCGAGGCGATCACCCACTTCCGCGACGACGCCGAGGACGTCGCCAGGCTCGTCGACGGCATGGTCGACGTGTCCGCCGGACTCGTCTTCACCGTGCTCGCGGCGTTCGTCCTCGGTTCGGCCAATGCGGCCGGAGCCGCCGTGCTGATCGGTCCGCTGGTCGCCGTCGCGATCGCCACCAAGGCACTCGACGCGCGGATCAAGCGGTACCGGACCGCCGATCGAGCGGCGACCGCCGCGGTCACCGGGCTCATCGGCGACGTGATGGCGGCGGCGACCACGGTCAAGGTGAACGACGCCGCGTCGCCGATGCTCGCCCGCCTGCGACGTCTCGTCGACCGCCGCCGTGCGACCGCCGTACAGGACCGGGTGCTCGAAGAGGCGGTCCAGGCGTTCAGTCGCGGTGCCGCGGACGTCGGTCTCGGATTGGTGCTGCTGGTCGGAGCCGGCGCTCTGGCGTCGGGAGCGTTCGACGTCGGCGACCTCGCCCTGTTCGTCGCCTACCTGGGGTGGCTCAGCTTCCTGCCGCGCATGGTCGGGCGTGTGCTCGCTCGCCAGAAGCAAGCCGGCGTGGCGTTCGGTCGTATGAGCGGACTCGTCGCCGATGGCGACGTCCGGAACACCGTGCAGCCGAGACACCTCCCGATCGGCGTCGGTGAGTCGCGGGCCCGGCCCGCCTCCGTGCGACCCGCACGGGTGCCGCTCGAACGGTTCGACGTCGTGGGCGTGTCGGCCGTGTACCCGTCGGGTGCGGGCGTGCGCGACGTTTCGTTGTCGATCGGACGCGGTGAGTTCGTCGTCGTCACCGGGCCGCTCGGTTCCGGCAAGAGCACGTTGCTGCGGGCGGTGCTCGGACTCGCATGGCAGGCCGAGATCACGGGGGAGCTGCGTTGGAACGGTCGGGTGTTGCACGACCCGGCCGCGTTCCTCGTTCCTCCGAATGCGGCCTTCCTGCCCCAGGTGCCGCAGCTCGTCTCCGATTCACTGGCCGACAACATCTCGTTCGGTGACGCGACACCAGCCGACATCGAGCGGGCGATCGAGCTCTCCGTGATGGGCGCCGACGTCGCCGCGATGCCCGACGCGACCGCCACGCTGATCGGGCCTCGTGGGCTGCGGCTGTCCGGTGGTCAGCGCCAACGCCTCGCCGGTGCCCGCGCCGTCGTGCACCGTCCCGAACTCGTGGTGCTCGACGATCTGTCGAGCGCGCTCGACGTCGAGACCGAGCTCCAGTTGTGGACCAATCTCGCCGATGCCGGCATGACCGTGCTCGCGGTGTCGCACCGTGCCGTCGCGTTCGACCGTGCCGACCGGATCGTCCGTCTCGATGCCGGACGAGTGGTCGACCTCTGATCGAGGCGTGTGTCAGCCTCACCTCGGCGGACGCACGGCTGCAAGACTCCGAACGTGCACATCCCGATCCAGCCCGCATCGCTCGCCCCGCCCGCCGCCCGCTACGCGCACGCGATCCTCACGGAGAATGCTCGGCGCTGGTTGCACACGTCGGGCGTGGTACCGACCCGGCCCGACGGATCGGTGCCCGACGGCATCGGCGCGCAGGCGGCCGTCGTGTGGGAGAACCTCGGGGCGATGCTCGCCGAGGCCGGCATGGAACCGTCCGCCATCGTGAGCGTCACGACGTACGCCGTCGTCGGCGAGCCGCTCGCCGACGTGATGTCGGCCCGTGACACGTTCCTCGACGGTCATCTGGCCGCCTCCACGCTCGTCACCGTTCCGGCGCTCGCCCGCCCGGAGTGGAAGGTCGAGATCGCGATCGTGGCCGCCGGCGAGTGAGCACCGAACCGTTCGACCCGGCCGACGACGGCGCGCAGATGTCGTTCGACGGGCGCATGTCGTACGCGGACTACCTCGGTCTCGACCTGGTGCTGTCGGCCCAGCATCCGTTGAGCACGGCGCACGACGAACTGCTGTTCATCGTGCAGCACCAGACCTCGGAGTTGTGGATGCGACTCGCGATCCACGAGTTGACGCACGCCCGATCGGCGATCGCCGAGGACCGACTGCAGCCCGCGTTCAAGATGTTGACACGGGTCGCCCGGATCTTCGAGCAGCTCAACGGTGCATGGGATGTGCTCCGCACGATGACGCCGAGCGAGTACACCGAGTTCCGCGACGACCTCGGTCAGTCGTCGGGGTTCCAGTCGTACCAGTACCGGCAGATCGAGTTCATCCTGGGCAACCGGAACCGCGCGATGCTCCGTCCGCACGAGCATCGCGACGAGACCCATCGACTGCTCGTCGACGAACTGGGCCGGGCCAGCCTCTACGACGAAGCCGTCCGGTTGCTCGCCCGCTCGGGGTTCGAGGTACCGGCGTCGGTGCTCGAGCGTGACGTGGCGGAACCGCATCGCCTCGACGACGCGATGGTCGAGGTGTGGCGCCTGGTCTACGACGATCCGCAGCGTTGGTGGTCGCTCTACGAGCTCGCCGAGAAGCTCGTCGACGTCGAGGACTACTTCCGCCGCTGGCGCTTCAACCACGTCACGACGGTCGAGCGGGTGATCGGCTTCAAGCGGGGCACCGGTGGCACCGGCGGGGTGAGCTACCTGCGTCGGATGCTCGAGGTCGAGCTGTTCCCCGACCTGTGGCGGGTCCGCACCGTGCTGTAGTCGGGGAGGCGTGGGGTCCCCGACCGCCCCGATCCCCATTTTTCGATCGGACGGGTCGACCTGCGAAGCTGGGGGTCCCCCGGCCGAGGCGCGAACACCCCGGTACGTGCACGTCCGGCGGAGAAGCGGAGCGGGACCGATGAAGGTCAGCGGAATCGGAATCGGCGCGTCGTTGCTGCTGGTCGTCGCAGCCTGCGGCGGGGGCGCGTCGACGACGGGCGACGGTCGCGAACTGCCGCTGTCGAGCGAGCAGCGGTGTGAGACCGACGAGTACGACCTGATCGGGTGCATCGGTGGCGAACCCGTCGCCGTCGAGACGTCACTGGTCGACGACGACATGACGGTCCGTCATGTCGGGTCCGAGATCGAACGTCCCGAGACGGGCGACTCGGTGAACACGAGCGGTATCCGGGCCACGCTGTACCTCGAGATCGAGAACACCCGCGACGCCGCGTTGAACATCGCGGACTACGAGCCGGATCTCCGTTTCGACGGTGTCTTCGAGCGGTCGGGCGGCGACCTGGTCGACTGCGGGACCGTGCCGCGGGACGGCGAGATCGCGCCCGGGGCCACCGCGACGATCCGGTTCTGCGGGTACCTCGCGACCGTCGGCGAGATCGCCGCCGACGAGTTGCGGTTCGACCTCGCGGCGCCCTGCGCGTTCTGCGATGCGTACCTCGACATCGCGGCCGAGCTCGACGATCCGACGGTCGTCGAAGCCGTCGCGGCCACGGTGGCCGACATGGTCGCGGCCGGGTTCGGTACCGCCGACGAACTGGGAATCGACGACCTCGAGCGGGCCGACGGATCGAGCGAGCAGTCGGGCGACGACACCGGCGCCGGCTCGCAGGACGATGTCGGGTCATCCGACGCCTCGCCGCCGCCGCCACCACCACCACCACCACCACCACCGTCGTCGACGAGCGAGCCGAGCTCCACGACGCAGCCGCCGACGACCACCGCGACGACAGCGACGACCGCGACGACCGCGACGACCGCGACGACCGAGCCGACGTCCGTTCCGCCGTCGCCCACATCGCCGGTCGACGGCGACGTCGCCGCCGAACTGGGCATCGTGCTCGACCCGGACGGACTCGGACTGGTCGGGTTCGACGAGTCCCTCGGCGAGACGGTGGGTCGCCTCACCGAGGTGCTCGGACCACCCGACACCGTCGGTGAACCGTTCTTCCAACCGGGCATCGGCAGCATCGCGCTCTATACCTGGGGCCGGCTGACCGTCGAGTTCAACGGCGGGAACCAGCTCTTCTTCAGCGGGTACGAGCTGGCGCGTCCGTACGACGTCGCGTTCGACGAGGAGACCGACGAGTACTCGTTCGAGTTCCTGCCGTGGGAGCCCGCCGACTGGGAGGCCACGGCCGCGACCGCCGAAGGCGTCACCATCGGGCTCCCGGCGAGCGACGCGGCATCCCTCCATCCCGTGGTGTACGCGCCCGTGTGCGGCGAACCGATGGACGAGCGCTCGATCACCGACGTGTTCGGTACCACCGACCAGCTGTTCGTCGAGGACGAGCAGCGGGGACTCTTCTTCCGCGAGCCGCTCGACGGCACGATCTGGTCGATCGGCGCCCAGGTGCGACCCAATCCGATGCTCTGCGACGGCTTCACCGGTTGATCCGCCGACCGGATGGGGTCCGACCCCCTCCGGTCGACCCCCTCCGGTCGACCGGCGGGGCTCTACGCTGGGTGGATGGCTGACGACGTGCGACGCACCGACTCCGGAATCGAGATCAAGCCGCTGTACACGGCGGACGACCTCGCCGACTGGGATCCCGACGAGCAGCTCGGCCGACCGGGACAGGCGCCGTACACGCGTGGCGTGTACCCGTCGATGTACCGCGGTCGACCGTGGACGATGCGGCAGTACTCGGGGTTCGGCGACGCGGCATCGACCAACCGGCGCTTCCACTTCCTCCTGAACGCGGGCCAGACCGGCCTGTCGTGCGCGTTCGACCTCCCGACCCAGATGGGCTACGACTCCGATCACCCACGTGCGGAAGGCGAGGTCGGCAAGGTGGGCGTCGCGATCGACTCGCTCGACGACATGCGCGCGCTCCTGAAGGATCTCCCGCTCGATCAGGTCACCACGTCGATGACGATCAACTCGACCGCGGCGATCCTGCTGCTGATGTACGAGCTCGTCGCCGAGGAGCAAGGGGTGCCCGCCGAGAAGATCTCGGGAACCATCCAGAACGACCTGCTGAAGGAGTACATCGCCCGCGGCACGTACGTGTATCCGCCGCGGCCCTCGATGCGGATCATCACCGACATCTTCGAGTACTGCTCCCAGCACGTGCCGCGGTGGAACACGATCTCGATCTCCGGCTACCACATCCGCGAAGCGGGTTCGACGGCGACACAGGAGATCGCGTTCACGCTGGCGAATGCGATCGCGTACGTGCAGGCGGCGGTCGACGCCGGCCTCGACGTCGACGAGTTCGCGCCGCGACTCAGCTTCTTCTGGAACGGCCACAACCACTTCTTCGAGGAGGTCGCCAAGTTCCGGGCGAGCCGGCGGATGTGGCACACGATCATGACCGAACGGTTCGGTGCGACCGATCCGAAGTCGACGATGCTGAGGTTCCACACCCAGACCGGTGGCTCCACGCTGACCGCGCAGCAGCCGGTCAACAACGTCGTGCGCGTCGCGCTCCAGGCGCTCGCGGCCGTGATGGGAGGGACCCAATCTCTGCACACGAACGGGTTCGACGAAGCGCTCAGCCTGCCGACCGAAGAGGCTGCGAGGCTGGCGCTGCGAACGCAGCAGATCATCGCCTACGAGGCAGGCGTCACCGACACGCCCGATCCGTTCGCCGGGTCGTACCTGGTCGAGTCGATGACCGACGAGGTCGAGCGGCTGGCGTGGGAGTACATCGAGCGGATCGACGAGTTGGGTGGCGCCGTCGCGGCGATCGAGGCCGGCTACCAGATGGACGAGATCGAGCAGTCGGCGTACGAGTACACGAAGTCGATCGACGACGACGAGCGGGTGATCGTCGGGCTCAACAAGTTCCAGATCGACGACGAGCCCGAGCCGAGCGTGTTCCCGATCGACCCGGCACTCGAGCCGGCGCAGAAGTCGCGGCTGGCCGAGTACAAGGCGAATCGCGATCGGACTGCGGTCGACACGGCGCTCGAGGCGGTGCGGGCGACGGCCGAGGGTTCCGAGAACCTGCTGTACCCGATGAAGGACGCCCTCCGGGCGGGTGCGACCCTCGGCGAGGTCAGCGATGCGCTCCGCGACGTCTTCGGCCAGTACCGGCCGTGAACCGTCCCGACCGACACGGCGCCGTGATCGGCACCGCACCCCGGTCGTAGGCTGCCGACGATGGACACGACGCGGCGGATCACGCCGGGCCGACTGAGACGGCTGACCGAGGAACTCCTGGAGGAGCAGCTCGGTGTCATCGAACGGTCGTCGGTCCCCGAAGCCCTCGTCGACGAGATCGACTACGCGCTGCGACCGCCGCGTCACGAGCGTCGCACGCCGAGCTACGGATCGTTCGTGCTGCCCGAGCGTCCGGTCCAGGCGTGGCACGAGGTGACCGGGCTCGACATCGTCACGAGCAGCACCGTGAACGATCTCGACGACGAGGTCAGGCGGTACGCCGACGGGCTCACCAGCTGGACGGTCCGCACCGCGACCGGCGTCGACTCGCTGGTCGTGTTCGACCGCTCGACGGGGTCGGAACGAGACCTCGTCGTGCTCGCCTCGGCCAGCGGCGCGATGGTCGTGCAGCGCCACCCCAACGGTGAGGTGCGGCTGGTCGGTTCGTTCGGAGTGGCGCGTTGGGATGGTCTCGCCTGGCATGTCGAGCCACCGGTCGAGTCCTGGGTGCGATGGGCGACCAGCGGCCTCGACGAGTTCGACACCGTCTACCTCGGTCACCTCATCCGATTCGCCGTGCACGACCTCGGAGCGAAGGGCGTCGGGGCACTGCTCGTGTTCCGACCGGGCGTCGACTCGGAACTCGCACGAGAACGTCGGATGAGTCCGCCACCGCCACTGCGCATCCACCTGCCGGCCGACCTCGCGCCGCTGCGACACGTGCTCTCCCAGACCGACGGCGCCGCGTTGTTCGACGCGTCCGGCACCCTCGTCGAACTCGGTGTGCGGCTGATCCCCACGCCCGAAGCCGAACTGTCGATCACGGCACTCGGTGG
>CAXBAZ010000178.1:0-7228 GCA_963973395.1 uncultured Acidimicrobiaceae bacterium | reverse complement strand
CCCGCCGGTGAAGGCCGCCGGAGGGCGGCCCGGCATCTCGACGAGATAGCTCAGGTGGTGCGGGGTGTGGCCCGGCGTGTGGAGCACCTCGACGCGGAGCCGGCCGACGGCGAAGGAGTCGCCGTCGCCGACCGCCTCGTAGTCGAAGCTGAGCGGTTCGGCCGCGGCGTGAACATAGATCGCGCCGGTCATCCGGGCGTGCGTGAGGCCGCCGCTCACGTAGTCGTTGTGCACGTGTGTCTCCGCGACGTGCGAGATGCGGACTCCCTCGTCGGCGGCGGCTCGCAGCACCCGGTCGACATCGCGTTGAGGGTCGACGACGAGCGCCACGTCGCCGTCGTGGACCAGGTACGTGCGATCACCGAGCGACGGCGTTTCGATGGTGACGACGTGCATCACCGGTCACCGCCCGAGCAGTCGGCCGAGGATGCCGCCGCGGCGCGCCGGCTCATGGTCGCGGGCACACCGCTCGTCGGGCGGGACGTCGCCGAGCACCTGCTCGACGTGCGCTCCGCATCCCGCCCAGGTCGGCTTGCCGCACTGCTTGCAGGTCACCTTCCGGCACATACCATCAGGATACGGCCAGGAGACGGTCACGACGATCGGGACATCCCCGTGGTCGGAGCCACCCGACGGCGGCGTGTCGGGCGGCCGCGCGGGTCGGGCATGATGGGGAGATGGCCGATCTCGTGATCACGAACGCCCGGTGCGTCGCCACGCAGGACGACGAACGGCGTGAACTCGCGGGCGGCTGGGTCGCCGTCACCGATCGGCTCGTGGATGCCGTCGGCACGGGCACGCCGCCGGCCGCCGCCGCGACGATCGACGCCTCCGACTGCCTCGTGACGCCAGGGTTGGTCAACACCCACCATCACCTGTACCAGAACCTCACACGTGCGTATCCGCCGATGACCGACAAGCCGCTGTTCGGCTGGCTGCAGTCGCTGTATCCACTGTGGGCGGCGATCGACACCGAATCGGTGTACGTCTCGACCTGGGTCGGCCTCGCCGAGCTGGCCCTCTCGGGCTGTACGACGTCGTCCGATCATCTCTACCTGCACCCGAACGGTGCCGGCGACCTGCTGGCGGCCGAGATCGACGCGGCGCGCGACCTCGGGATCCGGTTCCACCCGACCCGCGGTTCGATGTCACTGTCGGCCAAGGACGGTGGACTGCCACCCGACGACGTCGTCGCCGACGACGATTCGATCCTGGCAGCCTCGGAGGAGGCGGTGGTGCGCCACCACGACCGCGCGTGGGGTGCGATGACGCAGGTGGCGCTCGCGCCGTGTTCGCCGTTCAGCGTGACCGAGGAGCTGATGGTCCGCACCGCCGAGCTGGCCGAGCGGTTGGACGTCCGGTTGCACACCCACTTCGCGGAGAACGCCGAGGACGACGAGTTCAGCCTTGCCACGTTCGGATGCCGTCCGATGGAGTATCTCGAGCGGACCGGATGGGCCACCGACCGTACGTGGGTCGCGCACTGCGTGATGCCGAACCCGGACGAGATCGTGCGTCTCGGCAGGGCCGGTGTCGGCGTCGCCCACTGCCCGTCGAGCAACCTGATCCTCGCGTCCGGCATCTCACCCGTGATCGATCTCCGTGCCGCCGGTGTGCCGGTCGGCCTCGGGGTCGACGGGTCGTCGTCGGCGGATTCGGCATCGCTCTGGCTCGAGGCCCGCCAAGCGATGCTGTTGGCGAAGTTGCGTGACGGCGCCGCTGCCGGAACGGCCCGGATGGCGCTCGATCTGGCCACGGTCGGCGGAGCTGCCTGTCTCGGACGCACCGGCGAGCTCGGCGTACTCGCCCCCGGTGCGGTCGCGGACCTCGCGATCTGGTCGTTGACCGGCCCGTCGTTCGCCGGTGCGGTCGCCGACCCGGTCGAGGCCTGGCTGCGGTGCGGCCCGATCTCGGCTCGCGACACCATCGTCGGAGGGCGACCGATCGTTCGCGACGGTCGGATCGTCGCCGATCGGTTGGACGATCTCCTGGCCGAGCACGCTCGGATCAGCCGTCGCATCCAACAGCTCGACGGGTGACCCGGCGGGGAGACACGTAACGTTCGGTGTCTGACACCGGACGTTACGTTGCAGAATGGGGCGGTGTCGCTGCCGTCCCGCCTGTTCCTGGTCTGCGCCGTGCTGCTCGGCGGGTGCGGCTGGGACGGTCCGGCAGCGGCGGTGCGGGTGGTTCCCGAGGTCGACGCCGACACCACGGGTGCGGGTCGGGACGACCAGCCCCAGGTCGGTGACCAGGGGGCCGGCGATGACCGGACCGGGGTCGACGGCGACGACACGACGGGGGCCGCCGCGGGCAGTGGCGACGCCCCCCACGGCGACCAGCGGCCGGCGACGGGTCCGGCCGCGAACGACGGCGGCGCCGACCAAGCGATCCTCCCCCCGTTCCCGGCCACCGTGGCGGTCGTCGGTGATTCGCTGACCCTGTCGGCGCGAGACGAGATCACCACCGAGCTCGTCGGCCTCGGCCTCGAGGTGATGGTCGTCGACGGTGTCGAGAGCCGCCGCATGACCGCCGGTAGTGCGGGCCGCCCATCCGGGCTCGATGCGATCGCCACGATCCGCGCGGAGCTCGATGTCGAGCCCGACCTGTGGGTGATCGCCCTCGGGACGAACGATGTCGGTGCCCAGGTCGACGAGCAGCGCTTCCGCGACGACGTTCGGGCCGCACTCTCCGGCGTCGGCACCGACTCGCCGGTGGTGTGGGTCGACATCTGGATCCGCGACCGGCGGGAAGCGGCGGTCGCGGCCAACGGCGTCATCCGCGACGAGCTCGCGGGGCGCACCGCTCCGTCAGGAGTCGTCGGCTGGTTCGCCCACGCCGGCGGCGACGGCCTCGTCACCGACGACGGTGTGCACCTGACGGATCGGGGACAGGCGGCGTTCGCGACCGCGATCGCCAATCAGGTGCGAACCATCTACCACCGGTGACGGCTCGTGTCCGGGGTTTCGCGCCGAGCCTGTCCGGGTAGCGGAGAGACATGGCGAAGGATCATGGCACGTCGATCAAGGACGACGAACAGTACGACGCCTTGCGCGACGACGGCATGTCGAAGCAGAAGGCGGCGCGTGTCGCGAACTCGCCTGGTGCCGCGGAGCGCGGTGGAGAGGCAGATCCGTACGACGAGTGGACCAAGGCGGAGCTCTACGAGCGTGCGCAGGAGATCGGGATCGACGGTCGTTCGGCGATGTCGAAGTCCGAGCTGATCTCGGCGCTCCGCCCCGGTTGAACCGGGCCGGGGTCGGCGAGACTCAGGTCGGCCCGGCGCCGAGTTGGTCGGCGAGGCGGTCGAAGGCCTCGGTGAGCACTCCGCCCACGGTCGGGAACGACAGGATCGTCCGTCGGAGGCGATCGACGGGCACGGCACCGTCGACCGCGATGACGAGCGCGTGCGTCAATTCGTCGAACCGGGGACCGATGCCGTTGGCGCCGATCAGGCATCCGGTCGAACGGCGGGCGGCCAGGGTGAGGAACCCGATCGGATGCTCGTCGGTGCTCGTACGAGGGGTGTCGACGTCGACATCGGCCCAGACGACGTCGGGGTCGTCGTGCAGGTCGGCCCAGTCGGGTCCGACGGTGATCACGGGCGGTTCGATGAAGACGCACGCCGGCACCACGCTGTCGCCGTAGCGACGCTGACCGGTGCCGGCGAGTTGGTCGGCGATCACCGCGCCGTGGGCGTTGGCGACGTGCGTGTACTGCTCGCGCCCGGCGGCGTCGCCGGCGACCCAGACGTGGTCGGTGCCCACGATCGCGCCGCGGTCGTCGATCTCGATCTGCTCGACGTCGTCGACGCCCACGGTGTGGAGCCCGAGGTCGTCCAAGTTCGGTCGGCGCCCGGCGGCGATGACCAGGCGCTCGGAGCGGTGGACCGTGCCGTCGGCCAGGTGCACCGCGGCGTCGGTGTCCGACAGCTCGACCCTGTCGACGGCGATGCCGTTGACGACCTTCACGCCGACACGTCCGAGGTGTTCGCCGACGAGGTGGCCGACGGTGGGGTGGAACTGCTCGAGCGGGCGGTCGCTCTCGTCGAGCGTCGTGACGTCGCAGCCGAAGCCGGCGAACATGAATGCCAGTTCGCTGCCGATCGCTCCACCACCGACGAGCACGACCGACTCGGGTCGCCGGCCGGTGGTGAGTGCATCGCGACTGGTCCACACCCGGTCGTGTGAGGGGTCGAGCCCTTCGATCTCCGGCATCACGGGTCGGGCGCCGGTCGCGATCACGACATCGGTCACGGCGTAGTCGGCACCTGCCGCGCCGACCGTGCCGGGGCCGGTCAGCACGGCTCGTTCCCGGATGATGGTGGCCCCCTGACGGCGGAGGCGGTCGGCATGATCGCTGTCGTCCAGATGGGAGACGATCTCGTCCCGTCGCCGAACGGCCGCGGCCCATGTGCGTCCCGTGCCGACATCGTGCAGCATCGCCTTGCTGGGCAGACACGCCGCGAACGGGCACTCGCCGCCGACGAGCCCTGATTCGAACACCACGACGTCGAGGCCGGAGTCCGCGAGGTGGTCGACGAGCGACCCGGCCGCCGTGCCGCCGCCGATGATCGCGACGTCGAAGCGGCGTGTCGTCACGATCGCAATTGTTCGACGATCGCCGCCGAGAACGCCGGCAGGTCGTCCGGGTTGCGTGACGAGATGAACCGGCCGTCGACCACGACCTCCTCGTCGACGACGTTCGCGCCGGCGTTGGTGAGGTCGGTGCGGATCGACGGCCACGATGTCATCGTCCGACCGTCGACGAGCCCGGCCTCGATCAGGAGGCTGGGTGCGTGGCAGACCGCGGCGACCGGTACGTCGCGGGCCGCCATCTGCTGGACGAAGCCGACGATGTCGTCGTCGATCCGGAGGTGGTCCGGGGAGAACCCGCCAGGGATCACGAGCGCCACGTAGGCGGCGGGATCGGCGTCGGTCACGACCCTCGTGATGCTGACCTCGGTGCCGTTCTTGCCCGTGACGACGCCGCTCTCCGCGCCGATCACCTCGACCTCGTAGCCGGCCTCCACCAGTGCCGCCTTCGGTGTTCCGAACTCGCTGTCCTCGAAGTCGTCCGCGAGGACGAATGCGATCTTGCTCATCTCAACCTTTCCGTCACGGTCGTTCCGTGGACATCGGAGCGGTACCCGGTCAGCGCCGATTCATGCGCAGGATGTCGGCGCGGTCTCCACGGTCGACCCGCATGGAACGTCGTCGATGCCGCGGCGGCTACCCGGCGCGACGACCTTCTGCGATCGCCACGATCGACCCACCGCGCGCCCACCGCCCCGGGAGGCAGATCGGTTCGATGTCAGGGCTCACGTCGTGGTACGAGCCGTCCGACAGCTCGAACTGGTTCGGCTTGCTCGGACGCAGACGGTACCGGTAGTCGACGACTCGCAGCGGACCGAACTCCTCGGTCGCCCAGGCAACGGTGACGAGGCCGTCGTCGCAGTGTGGACACGCAGCGCCGGCTTCCCGCGACCGAACGCCCGCATGCCACTCGCACGGCACCTGCACGGCATGACGTCGGTGGTCGCGGCGGGTGTTCGCACGAAGCGTGTTCGCGGCGCCGATCGGCCAGTCGGCGGGCAGATCCCCACCCCTGCTGAACTCGAACCAGCGCCCGGCCTCCAACCAGCGCTCGACCGCTGGCCGCCCTGGGGTCAGCGCGGCCGGCGCGACGTTCGTGGAGACACCTGGACCACGGACGGTGCGGTCGAGTCGTCGCACACGCGGCGACCGATCGACGGCAGCCCCTGCGGTGTCGAACCGGCGGTCATCGAAGTCGTCTGTGAGGGCGATCGCGAAACTCATCCACTCGTCCATTCCGTCGTCGTGTCGGTCGTGACGACGGTGGTGTACCCGTCGGAAACCCGGTCTACGCCAGTGCGACTGTTATTACAGAGCCATCGCACTCGTCCTCGGATCAGCCCGGGACCGCCTGGACGTCTAGTCTCTGCGGGCGCCGTCGGATGTCGGCGGCAGGGAGGGGACGGGATGTACGAGATCGGGGTCGACGAGACCGTGGAGGGCCACCCGTGTACCGATGTCTCGCTCTACTCACCCGATCTCGACCTGCTCGCCTACATGCTGCAGGACGTCCGGAGCCTGATCCGGTCGAGCGACGCCGGCAAGGTCGATGTCGTCGCCCACGAACCGACCTATTGGACCGTGCACGGACTCCGTCGCCGCACCGTCGTCTGTGACCCCGAGCAGATCCGGCACGGCGACCGTGTGTGCACCGTCGGGTTCTTCGCCGAACGCCGCGAGGCGATCGACTATCCGGCGCTCGACGACCTCGAACTGGGGCTCCTGCTCGAGTTCCGCAACTATCCGGGAATCCTGAGCTACAGCTCGATCGAACTCGCGAACGACTTCTGGGCCAACCTCGTGATCCACAGCGTCCCCGACGACACCGAGTCGTGGCGGCAGAGCGCGGCTCACGCGCAAGCCGTCGAGGTGTCGCCGCAGCTGTACTCGGCGATCCGGATCCACAACGGCCACCTCCTGGGCGGCGTGGCCGGGAGCCGGGCCGTGGCGATCGACCGGACGAAGTACTGGGACTACGGCCACGATCCAGTCTGGCAGGGCCTTCGTACGTTCGATCCACCGCTCGAACGGATCAGGACACAGCTGGTGTGACGCCCGGACCGGCTCAGCCGGCCGCCGCGCCGACGTGGAGGGTCACGATCGCGAGATCGTCGCGCTGACGCTCGGCCGGGTGCAGTGTCCGTACGAGTCGATCGGCGAGGTCGTGGGCGGTCCGGTCGAGGCCGACGAGGGAGCGGCGGAGCACCTCGACACCGGCATCGAACGTCTCGCGGGGTCGCTCCACCAACCCGTCGGTGTACAGCACGAGCGTCTCGCCGGGTCGTAGCGACCGTCTCTGGAGTGTGTACTCGTGGTCGAATCCCGACCCGAGTGGAGGCCCGCTAGTCGTCCCGAGCGTGTCGTGCGTACCGTCCGCGCCGACGACGATCGGGTACGGATGTCCGGCGGTGCACCATCGGAACTCGAGTGTCGACCGATCGAGGACCGCGATGATGCACGTCGTGAACGTCGACGCCAGCCGCGCGAGGGTGTTGGCGGCCTCGCCGGCGATCCGGTCGGGTTCGAGGCCGAGGTGCGCCAGCGCATGCACCGTCGATCGAGCCCGTGCCATCTCACCGACCGCCCCCGACCCGTGGTTCGTGACGTCGCCGATCGCGACGAGGGTCGAACCG
>CAXBAZ010000177.1:0-7246 GCA_963973395.1 uncultured Acidimicrobiaceae bacterium | reverse complement strand
GATTCTACGGATCGAACGGAGCGAACCAGGTTCGCTCCGTTCGCCGCCCCGGACCGCGATCGGCCGGCTCAGTCGACGAAGAGTTCGGCGATCTGGATCGTGTTGAGCGCAGCGCCCTTGCGAAGGTTGTCGTTGCTCACGAACAGCGCGAGACCGCGCCCGTCGGGCACACCCGGGTCCTGGCGGATGCGACCCACGTACGACGGGTCCCGTCCGGCCGCCTCGAGCGGGGTGGGCACATCGCTCAGCACCACGCCGGGCGCATCGCCGAGGATCTCGATCGCCTGCGCGACCGAGAGCGGGTTCGCGAACTCGACGTTGAGCGACAACGAGTGACCGGTGAACACCGGCACACGGACGCAGGTGCCCGACACGAGCAGGCCGGGGATGTCGAGGATCTTGCGGCTCTCGTTGCGGAGCTTCTGTTCCTCGTCGGTCTCGAATGCGCCGTCGTCGACGATCGAACCGGCGAGTGGCAACACGTTGAACGCGATCGGCTTGGCGAACTTCTCCGGCGTCGGGAACGACACCGCCGACCCGTCGTGGGTCAACTCGGCGGCGCGGTCGACGACCTGGCGCGCCTGCTTGTCGAGCTCGTCGACGCCGGCGAGACCGCCACCGGAGACCGCCTGGTAGGTGGACGCGATCATGCGCACGAGCCCGGCCGCATCGTGCAACGGCTTGAGCACCGGCATCGCCGCCATCGTCGTGCAGTTCGGGTTGGCGATGATGCCCTTGGGTGTGTCGCGGATCAAGTGCCCGTTGACCTCGCTGACGATCAGCGGCACGTCCGGGTCCATCCGGAACGCCGACGAGTTGTCGATCACGACGGCGCCGGCGGCGGCGAACTTCGGAGCGAGGGCCCGCGAGCCGGTTGCGCCGGCGGAGAACAGGGCGATGTCGAGGCCCGACGGATCGGCCGTCTCGGCGTCTTCGACCGTGATGTCGGCGCCCTTCCACGGCAGGGTCGTACCGGCCGACCGCGCCGAGGAGAAGTACCGCATCTCGTCGACCGGGAAATCACGTTCGTCGAGCAGCCGACGCATCACGCCACCGACCTGCCCCGTTGCTCCGACAATGCCAACACGCATGGAGAAAAGACTAACCCCGCCGCGCCCCTCCACCCCGCCAGGATTCAGTCACGCAGAGTCCCCCGTCTCGCCACCAGCGGCGATCGGTGTACGTCCCGGCCAGGCGCGAGAGCACGCTGTCACGCCAAACCCTCGACCGACTCTCGGGAAGATCCCTTCTCGCCACCAGCGGTGATCGGTTTGCGTCCTGGCCAGGCGTGGAAGCCCGACGTCAGGTCAGACCCTCGACCGACTCGACGCTCAAGTCCTCCATCCGTCCTGATTCCGGATCGGTTGTGGGGAGCGCAAGGCGCGACGAACCCGAGTTGTCTTCGGACAACGAGCGGTGAGGCGGAACGCAGCGATCGCCGCAACCGGCCGGACTCAGGTGACCGTGGCGATCAACCACCAGTGGTGGGAGTTGATGCCTTCGAAGGTGCGCATGTCGGCGCCGTAGGCGGTCAACTTGCTCTTCGGATTGGTCCAGACCTCGATGCCGGTCAGCTGCGGTGAAAGCGGTCCGGTGACCTGGTCGGGGTGCAGACGCGACGCCTGCCATGCGAGCCGGGTCACCATCCGCTGGCGCGAGAGCCAGTCACCGACCTTCGGCAGGCGGTACATGCTGCGCACCACCGCTCCTGCGGGCACCAGCACAGAATCGGACATCGCCGGGCCGCGGAAGTTGAGCGCAACCTTGCCGCCCGGGCGCACGACACGCACCGCTTCGGACGCGAGCTCGAGCGCATCGTCTTCGTTGCAGTGCTGCAGGGTGATGTAGCTGAACGCCAGGTCGGCCGAGTTCGGCGGGAGATCCAGCGTGCGACCATCGGCGACCTCCAACGTGCGCAGCCGATCACGCTTCCCGAACCGCGCCACCGTCTCGTGGCACCGCTCGAGGAAGCCCTGATCGAGGTCGCATGCGATGACATGGCCGAACTCCCGGGTGAACGCGCAGGTCATCCGGCCGATGCCGGCGCCGATCTCGACGAGTGTCTGCTGCTGGGTGTGCGGGCCGCGCAGGCCGAACGTCTCGAGGTAGGCCGGTACCTCGTCGTCGCCGGTGGCGACGAACTCGGCGAGGGTCAGTTCGTCGCCGGTCGCGTTGTTGAACACCCACCCGGTCTCGCGGACGACATCGTCCCCGCTCGCCATACGTTCGGAGACGCGGCCCGCCACCTTCCACGGGACGAGCTGGCTCCGACGACGCATCAGCGCAATTCTGCCAGATGGCGGGCGGATTCGTTCAACGCCCGCCTCGCTCGCCCACGTTCACTTCCGTTCGGGCAGGGGGGCGGAGTACGCCGCGCCCGAGTCGAGTCCGAACGCGGTGTGCAGCGCGCGGGCAGCGCGTTCCATGTCGGCGGCGGGGAGGATCACCGAGACCCGGATCGTCGAGGTGGAGATCATCTGGATGTTGACGTTCTCGTCCGCGAGCACCCGGAACATCTTGGCGGCGATACCAGGCGACGACTTCATGCCCGCACCGACGAGCGACACCTTGGCGATGTCGTCGTCGTGGGTGACCGCCGTTGCACCGATCTCGTCGGCGACGCGCTGCACGATCGACTCCGACTGCGCCATGTCGGCCATCGGCATCGTGAAGCTGATGTCGGTCGTGCCCTCGGTCGACGTGTTCTGCACGATCATGTCGACGTTGACGTTCGCGTCGGCGAGCGGCTCGAAGAGAGCGGCCGAGATGCCGGGCTTGTCGGGCACGCCGAGCACGGTGACCTTGGCCTCGGTCATGTCGGTGACGACGCCGGAGATGATCGGATCTTCCACGGAGGGCTCCTCGTTGGTGACCCACGTGCCCTGCTCCCAGGTGAAGGCGGAACGCACGTGAAGGGGGACATCATGGTTGCGGGCGAACTCGACCGAGCGCAGTGCGAGCACCTTGGAGCCGGCGCCGGCCATCTCGAGCATCTCGTCGAAGTGCACCTTGGCGAGCTTGCGGGCCTGTGGCACGATGCGCGGGTCGGCGGTGAACACACCGGTGACGTCGGTGTAGATCTCGCATGCATCGGCCTGCATCGCCTGCGCGAGCGCCGAAGCCGTGAGGTCGGAGGCACCGCGACCCATCGTGGTGATCTCCTTGGCGGTGCTGACGCCCTGGAACCCGGCGATCACGCAGACCTTGCCGTCGGCGAGAGCCGCCCGCACGCGGTCGCCCTTGACCTCGACGATCTTGGCCTTGCGGTGCGACGTGTCGGTGATGATGCCGACCTGGCTGCCGGTGAAGCTGATGGCGTCGATACCGCGGTCCTGCAGCGCCATCGTCATCAGGGCGGCGGTCTGGCGTTCGCCGGTGGTGAGCAGCATGTCCATCTCGCGACCCGACTGGTTCTTGGCGACCGAGTCCGCAAGTGCGATCAGGTTGTCGGTCGCCTTGCCCATCGCCGAGACCACGACGATGACATCGTTGCCACGCTTCTTCGTGAAGGCGACGTTGTCCGCGCAGGCGCGGATCCGGTCGGGATCGGCCACCGAGGTGCCGCCGTACTTCTGGACGATCAGAGCCACGGTCGACGAGCCTACGAGGCGGCCGGGATCGACACGACACCCATTCCCGACGGTTGGTGCCAGGCACCAGCCGTCAGGCGCCAGCCGTCAGGTCCGTCAGGCCTGGGTCAGTGAGACGACGTCGAACTCGAGCAGGCTCGAGCCGGTGGCGACGGGATGCTGCGGCTTGGCGTCGCCCTTGCCCTCGTCGTCGTGGGTCTCACGGTGCTGGTGCTGGAACGCCTGACCGCTGCGCCAATTCTGGAACGCCTCCTCGGACTCCCAGCGGGTCAGCACGAAGTACCGGTCGTCGCCGGCGGTGGGGCGCAGCAGCATGAACTCCTCGAAACCCGGCTCCTGGTCGACCATCCCGGCCCGAGCCGCGAAGCGTGCTTCGAGCTCGTCACCCTTGCCTTCGGGCACTTCGATGGCATTGATCTTCACGACAGACATACCAACGAGGCTAACTGTGACGGTTGGTGCCTGGCACCAACCGTCAGGTCGAGTTGCGGGTCGATGGCGTGGACGTCGGGGTCGTCGGAGCGCTCGATCACCGCGACGGATGCTCCGGGTGCGACCGTGACAGGTGTCGAACGACGACACGACGAGCTGGTCGTCGGCGCTCACCCCGACCGCCATGTCCGCGCCGGCCGAAGCGAGCAGCGTCGCTGCGCCCGTATCGAGATCGCCCGCGTTCGCACCGTGCCGCGACCGTGGGCGATGGACCCGGCGATGGCGGCTCAGCGTCCCTCTCGACGGTCGAACTGTTCCAGCCTGGTGACACGATGGAACATCTCTGTCACAATGGGCGGATGACGACGCTCGAGACACCCATCGGAACACACGACGACGCCGTTCCACACATCATCACCGAGCTGCCGGGCCCGAAGGCACGGGCGGTGATCGAGCAGGACGAGGCGGTGAGCAGCCCGTCGCTCACCCGCGTCTACCCGCTCGTCGTCGCCCGCGGCGAGGGTGCGATCATCGAGGACGTCGACGGCAACCGGTTCCTCGACTTCAACGCCGGCATCGGCGTCAACGCCACGGGCCATGCCCACCCCGAGGTCACGGCGGCCGTGCACCGACAGGTCGACGCCTGTCTGCACTACTGCTCGTCCGACTTCTACCACCCGGTCCACGCCGACCTGTGCGAGCGGCTCGCCGCCTCGGTCCCCGAGGGCATGGACCCGGCCAAGGTGTTCCTCGCCAACTCCGGCACCGAGGCCGTCGAGGGAGCGCTCAAGCTCGCCCGCCACCACACCGGCCGCCCCAACGTGATCGCGTTCTACGGCGCGTTCCACGGCCGCTCGCTCGGCAGCCTCTCGCTCACGTCGTCGAAGGCCAAGTACCGCAGCGGCTTCGGCATCGTCACGCCCGGCAGCTACCACGCTCCGTTCGCGTTCGACGGCGAGGTCACCGGCGCCGACTACATCCGCAACGTGCTGTTCACGCACATGACCGAGCCGGGTGACGTCGCGGCGATCTTCGTCGAGCCGGTGCAGGGCGAGGGTGGCTACATCGTGCCGCCCGCCGGCTGGCTCCAGGATCTCCGGGATCTGTGCGACGAGCACGGCATCCTGCTCGTGATGGACGAGGTGCAGTCGGGCATCGGCCGCACCGGCACGATGTGGGCGTGCGAGCACGACGGCGTCGTGCCCGACATCATCACCGCCGGCAAGGGCCTCGCCAGCGGGCTGCCGCTCTCGGCGATCATCGCCCGCGGTTCGATCATGGAGTGGGCGCCCGGCAAACACGGCTCGACGTTCGGCGGCAACCCGGTGGCGTGTGCCGCTGCGCTCGCCACGCTCGACCTCGTCGAGCGCGAGCTGATGGCCAACGCGACCGCCCGCGGCGAGCAGCTACTCGCCGGGATGCGTGAGCTCGCCGGGCGCCAACCACTGATCACCGGTGTGCGTGGCCGTGGGTTGATGGTCGGGTTCGACCTCCCCGACCACGACACCGCCGCCGCCCTCGAGAAGGCGTGCTTCGAGCGTGGCCTGCTCGGCCTGACGTGCGGCAAACGCGGTTTCCGTTTCGCGCCGCCGCTGATCATCACCGAGGAGCAAGCCTCGATCGCACTCGCGATCGTCGCCGACGCATGCGAGGCTCTCTGACCACCACCCGACACCGACGACCATTGCGAGTTGTGCCAGGCACAACTCGCAATTGGGCCGGAGAGATGGAGACACGATGAGCACGATTCCGAACCATGACGATCTCGTCCGGCGCGCGGGCGCACTGCTGACCGCATGCGGAGCGGCGGCCGACGACGGCGACCAGATGGCCCGTACACCGATCACCGGCGGCTCGCTCGGCTCGGCCGGGTCGGCCGGCGATGTCGACGACGCCGTCGAGCGTGCGACCGCGGCGTTCCGCACGTGGCGTACCACGCCGGCGCCGGTCCGCGGCAACGTCGTGCGCCGCCTCGGTGAGCTGCTGCGCGAGCACAAGGCAGACCTCGGTGAACTGGTCTCGATCGAGGCGGGGAAGATCCGCTCCGAGGGCCTCGGCGAAGTGCAGGAGATGATCGACATCTGCGATTTCGCCGTCGGTCTGTCGCGCCAACTCCACGGGCTCACGATCGCCTCCGAACGGCCCGGCCACCGGCTGATGGAGAGCTGGCACCCGATGGGGCCCGTCGGCGTGATCAGCGCGTTCAACTTCCCGGTCGCGGTCTGGTCGTGGAACACGACGCTGGCGCTCGTGGCCGGCGATCCGGTGATCTGGAAGCCGAGCGACAAGACGCCGCTCACCGCGCTGGCATGCAACGGATTGCTCCAGCGGGCGGTCGCCGACGTCGGCGCGCCCGACGACCTCGTGCAGGTCGTGCTCGGCGGCGTCGAGGTCGGCCAGGCGCTCGTGGCGCACGAGGGTGTGCCGGTCATCTCGGCCACCGGATCGACCGCGATGGGCCGCAAGGTCGCTCCGGTCGTCGCCGCTCGCTTCGGGCGTTCGATCCTCGAACTCGGTGGCAACAACGCGGCGATCGTCGCGCCGTCGGCCGACCTCGATCTGGCGTTGCGCGGCATCGTGTTCTCCGCCGCCGGAACCGCCGGCCAACGGTGCACGTCGCTGCGCCGTCTGATCGTGCACCGCTCGGTGCACGACGAACTCGTCGAGCGGATCGGCCGGGCGTACTCATCCCTACCCATCGGCAGCCCCTTGGCCGATGGCACCCTGGTCGGTCCGCTCGTCGATTCCGGCGCGTTCGACCGGATGCAGGAGTCGTTGCAGACGGCCACGTCCGACGGTGGCACGATCCTCGCCGGTGGAGAGCGGGCACTGGCCGACGAGGCACCCGACGCGTACTACGCCCGGCCCGCGATCGTCACCATGCCCGGCCAGACCGACGTGGTCCGCGCCGAGACGTTCGCGCCGATCCTCTACGCGATGGTGTACGACGACCTCGACGAGGCGATCGAGCTGCACAACGGTGTACCGCAGGGGCTCGCATCGTCGATCTTCACCACCGACCTCCGTGAAGCGGAGACGTTCATCGGTGCAGCCGGTAGCGACTGCGGCATCGCCAACGTCAACATCGGCCCCTCGGGCGCCGAGATCGGCGGGGCCTTCGGCGGCGAGAAGGAGACCGGCGGCGGCCGCGAGTCGGGGTCTGATGCCTGGAAGGGCTACATGCGCCGCCAGACGAACACGATCAACTACAGCACTGACCTCCC
>CAXBAZ010000176.1:0-7258 GCA_963973395.1 uncultured Acidimicrobiaceae bacterium | reverse complement strand
GCCCGGCCTCGTTGACCACGGGCATCCCGACCCTGATCCCGTTCAGCGAACCGCGGTTGATCTCGACCCGCTGGTCGAAGTTGCTCGGCGACGAGCCGATGATCTCGCCCGAGACGCGGTCGTACGCGGCGAGCGATTCCAGGTTGAGCAGGGCGCGCAGGTCGCGATTCTCGATGAGCGCTGCAAGACCGGCGACCTGCAAGCTCCGTTGCTCGTCGACGAGTCGCTGCAGCCGTTCGTTCTCGGCCTGCAGGTCGTCGACCTCGGTGATGCCGCTCCATACCCGCGCCACCGGTGTCGTGACGACCTCGCCGGCGATCTCGAACGGTCGGAGGGCGTAGCTGAAGCCGCTGCGGGCCGCGTTGAAGATCGCGTTGCCGCGCAGGTCGAGGGTGATGAGCAGGATCGACGTCAGCAGCAGGATGATGATGGTGCGCCGTCGACCGGCCGAGTAGATCGCCATCGGGCGCTCCGGATCAGTCGTCGCCGCCGAGCGACATCAGCCCCCGCATGGCGTCGATGTTCTCGAGGGCCCGCCCGGACCCGATGACCACGCTGTACAGCGGTTCGTCGGCGACACGGATCGGCATGCCGGTCTCGTGCGACAGCCGCTGGTGCAGCCCGCCGAGCAGCGCGCCGCCGCCGGTCAGCATGATGCCGTCTTCCATGATGTCGGCCGCGAGTTCTGGCGGGGTCTTGTCGAGCGTCGTCTTCACGGCATCCACAATGGCACTCACCGGCTCCGCGAGGGCTTCGCGCACGTGCTCGGTGGTGAGCTGGATGGTCCGCGGGAGGCCCGACACGAGGTCGCGACCGCGGATGTCGGCGGTCAGCTCCTCCTCCATGGGCCAGGCCGAACCCATCTGGATCTTGATCTCCTCGGCGGTGCGATCGCCGATCGCGAGCGAGTATTCCTTCTTGACGTACTGGAGGATCGCGTCGTCGAGTTCGTCGCCCGCCACCCGGACCGACTGGGCGGTGACGATGCCGCCGAGCGAGATGACGGCGACCTCGGTGGTGCCGCCGCCGATGTCGACGACCATGTTGCCGATCGGCTCTTCGATGATGTGGACCGGCTTGCGGGCGCCGGCGTACTCGGCCGCGTCCTTCACCGCTCGCTGCTCGACACCGGTGATGCCCGACGGGACGCAGATGATCATCCGTGGCTTCGACCACTTGCTGGCGTGCACCTTCTGGATGAAGTAGCGCAGCATCTTCTCGCACACCTCGAAGTCGGCGATCACGCCGTCTTTCAAGGGGCGGATCGCCTTGATGTGGTTGGGCGTGCGGCCCATCATGCGTTTGGCCTCGACGCCGACAGCGACGGGACGCCCGTCGTTGACGTTGATCGCGACGACCGAGGGCTCGTCGAGGACGATGCCGGTGCCGCGCGCATAGATGAGCGTGTTCGCCGTGCCGAGATCGATGGCCAGGTCACGCCCGAGACTCAGTGGATTGCTCCGTGCCATGCCGACCTCCTTTCACGAGCGATGCGATGGCGAGTCGGCCGGCCGACACCGCCAGACTCCCACATGGGAGCGATGTTACAGATTCGGGAAGAAGATGCTGATCTCGCGCTCGGCGCTGGCGAGCGAGTCGCTGCCGTGGACCAGGTTCTCGGTGAAGAGGATGCCGAGGTCGCCACGGATGGTGCCGGGTTCGGCGGTGCGGGGGTTGGTGGCGCCCATCATCTTGCGCACGACCTCCCAGGTGTCCTCCGGCCCTTCGACGACCATCGCCACGACCGGGCCGCGGCTCATGAACTCGACGAGGTCGTCGTAGAACCCCTTGCCGACGTGCTCCTCGTAGTGCCGGGCGAGTGTGTCGGCATCGAGCCGACGCAGCTCCATCGCGACGATGTCGAGGTTCTTGGCCTCGAAGCGCGCGACGACCGCACCGACGAGCTTGCGCTCGACCGTGTCGGGCTTGAGGAGGACGAGTGTGCGATCGGGCATGGGCGCAGAGGTTACCGGCGTCGACGTGATGATCGTGGCGGCGATGACGGGGCGGCGAGTAGCTTCGGCCCGCATCGACGACGAACGGCGCAACGAGTTCATCCGGGGACCGAAGTGGCGCACGCGCACGTCGCCGGAACGGCGGCGGCGTGCCGCACTCGTCACGTTCGTCATCATCGTCGCGACGGGTGGGGTGATCCTCGGTGGGGTGCTGTGGGTGCTGACCTGGCTGGGTGCGCCGACGTGGCTGGCCGTCCTGCCGTGGCTCGTGCCGACCGTCCTGACCGTGGGCTGGGCACTCGGTCGGCCACGCCCGGCGGTCGCCACCGACGATGACGACGACGGCTGGACCACGTTCTCGATCCAGTACGTACTCGTCGGCGAGGACACCGCACGACCGGCCCCGGCGCGCCTCGTCGCCTCGACGCTGTTCGGCGCGCCGGTCATCTGGTCGCTGCTGGTGTTCGGCCTCTCCACCCTCGTCGGGTTGTTCTGACGCGGGCCGGGTTCACGCCGCGAGCAGGGCGTCGATCTCCGAGCGGTCGGCGTCGGTGATCGCCGTGGCGGCCGACCGGACGTTGGCCTCGATCTGCTCGGGCCGGGTGGCACCGGCGATCACCGAGGCGACGAGCGGATGCGACGTGTGCCATCCGATCGCCAGATCGAGCAGTGAGATGCCTCGCCGGTCGACCCATCCGATGAGGCGCTCGACCTTGTCCAGCTTGTCGTCGTCGATGAACTTCGCGGCGCGGTCGCCCCATGCTTCGAGGCGTGAACCCTCGGGGCGTGGTTCGCCACGTCGGTACTTGCCGGTGAGCAGACCGGACTCGAGCGGGAAGTACGGCACGAATGCCACGCCGAGCCTGTCGCATGCGTCGAACACACCGTTCGTCTCCGGATCGCGGGTGAGCAGGCTGTAGTGGTTCTATATCGACGGATACCCGGGCACGCCGAGCCCGCGGGCGGCTGCATGTGCCGATTCCAGTTCGCCGGCGGTGAAATGGGTACAGCCGATCTCTCGGATCTTGCCCTCGGCGCGTAGTTCGGCGAGGCACCCCAACGTCTCCTCGTGCGGCGTGTCGGGATCGGGCCGGTGGAGTTGATAGTGGTCGATGTAGTCGGTGCCCAGTCGCCGGAGGCTCGCGTCGAGTCGTCGTCGGATCTGGGCCGGGTCGCCGCCCCGCTCCCCCGCTTCGAGGCTCTGGGTGTGCCCCCACTTGCTGGCGATCACGACGTCGGCGCGTCGGTTGCCCAGGGCGCGGCCGAGCAGTTCCTCGGAGCGTCCCTCCCCGTAGCTCTCGGCGGTGTCGAAATAGGTGATGCCGTTGTCGATCGCCGCGTCGACCACCCGCTGCGTGGCATCGGCATCGATCCGCATCCCGAAGTTGTTGCAGCCGAGCCCGACCACGGACACGCTGAGCTCACCCATCGAACGTTGTTCCATCCGGCCACCGTACCGAGCGGTCACCGACCCGCAGCGACGAGGTCGGGCCGCCGATCGATGAGCGGCCCGGACCAGTGGACGACACCGTCGGGCCTCGTCCACGTGGCGACCCGATCGGCGGTCATGTCGAACCGCCAGCCGCCCTCATGAACGAGGTGATGATGGGGTTCGCCCAACGGGGCCATCCGGGCCAGGTCGGAACGACCGCCCGCCTGCCACGGGTCGATGTGGTGGATGCGGCAGTCGTCGATCGTCACCGTGCAGTCGGGATGTGAACACGTCCGCTGCATCGCCTCGATCGCCGTCCGCTGGTCGGCGGTGGCGAGCCGCTTGGCCCGCCCCTGGTCGAGCACGACGCCGGCGCCGTCCAACACCACCGGGATGATCTCCGCATCGCATGCCAGCCGTCGCATCGTCTCGACGGGGACGGGATCGCCGTTGTCGAGCTCGCACATGCCGGCGCCGTGCGAGCCACCCACGAGCGTCCCGACGTCGGTGTGCACGACGAGCGAGCTGCTGTCGCGGAACCCACCGGCCGAGCCGCCCATTGCGGCGAGCAGTCCGTCGACGGTCAGGCGGTCCCACGACCGATCGCGGGTCGACGTGCGGGAGCGCAATGAACCCCGCTCGCGCTGGACCGCCGACCAGAACTCGCGGTCCGAGATCGGGTCGAGCTCGATCAGCGTCTTGTGCATGCCGGTCTCCCGATCGACCCACCGGCTGATCTTCGACGCCGCCCGTTGGCGCTCGAGTTCGTCGACCTCCGATTGCGAGTCGTGGCGTGAGCGAATGGAGCGCGCGATGTCGCGGCAGGACGTGGCGAAGGCGTCGACGCCGAGTGACGTCGCGTCCGCGAGCAGGGACTCGGCCTCACCGATGAACTCGGCGGCTGCCGGGTCGTCCAGGTTCTTGGTCGCGTTCGCGATCGCGTCGATGTGGCCGGACGACACGGCGCCCCGCTCGAGTGCGTCTTCGAAGGCGGGCATCGATGTGCAGACACGCTCACGCTCGGCGGCGGCCTTCGCCTCCTTCGACGATTGCCTGCCGTCGCGACACAGCGAACTCCGCGGGTCGGCGGCACGGCCGTCGTCGGCGAGGGCTCGTTGCCGTCGCGTGGCACGGACCTGACGCGCCTCGCACCAGGCGACCAGTTCGGCCACGTGGCCGGTGTACTCGGCGAGGCCCTCGGCATCGAGCACGTCCGGATTGGTGTCACGCACGATGGCGTACACCGCGTCGGGTGGGCTGTTCATCTGTCCTCCGATCATGTTCTGGGATCACGTTTTGGAACGATCGGGGAAGTCGGAAGAACCATCATGCTATCGAACTGGTGTTCGGTCCGCAACCTTCGCGTCGGAATTTCGAGGTCTCGGTCATCGTCAGACGCGTCGTCGAAGCCCCTCGAACCGCCATTCACCGCAGGCACTCGAGGGGCGCGGTGACACGGGTGATCGGCGGCGCGTTCTGGGGCAGGCTCGAGGCGTCGGGTACGGTCGAGGTCGTGCTAGGTGGCCACATGGGCAATCCCAACCCGTTGAAGCAGGCGTACACATGCCAGACGTGCGGCCGGCCGCGACCGCCGTACCAGTTCTACTGTGACAAGCATCTCGAGGTCGGAGAGAAGTCCGACAAGCCACTCCTGATCGATCGTCTGATGAGGAAGATCCTGGGTCGTTCGTAGGGCGACACCGAACGCCGGACGAGGAAACGATGTTCTGTGAGGCGTGACGGGCGAGATCTTTTAGCACCGAACGGCAGCTACGGCGCTGTCGAGCGTCCGCGATCGGCACGTCGATACTCCCCAGAGGTGCCCCAGAACGCGCAGCGGCGGTTGCGGACGGTCGATCGCCTCGCGGTCGGCGAACGGCCGCGCCGGGCCGTCGAGTCAGTTGGCGCGGCGGCGCAGGGCGGGGCGGGCGGCGCCGGCGACATAGATGCTGCCGGCCGCGAGGATCGCGTCGTCGGCGTCGGCCGATCGCATGGCCGCGTCGCACGCGGCGCCGACCGAGTCGTGCACGTACACCTCGCCACACCCGAGCTCACGCGCGGCGCGAGCCACATCGGCACCGGGGACACCCCTCGGTGACGGCGCCGTGCAGGCGTGCACCACGTCGAACTCGTCGGCGCGGAGTGCGGCGAGGATGCCGGCCGGCTCGCGCAGCGTGCCGACCACGAGGATCCGGCGACCCTCCGGATGGAAATCCCCGAAGAACACGTCGGCGCACACGTCGGCGCCCGCCGGATTGTGCGCACCGTCGATGATCGCGAGCGGCTGGACGCCGAGCACCTCGAACCGACCCGGCATCTCGACGTTGGCGAACCCCTCGTGCACCACGTCCTCGCCGAGCGGCGCCGCGAAGAACGTCTCGACGGTGGCCAGCGCCAGCGCCGCGTTGTCTCCTTGGTGGGCGCCGTGCAACGGGAGGAACACGTCGGAGTAGATCGTCGTGGGCGTGCGGATGTCGAGTTGCCGACCACCGATCGCGAGCGAGTTGTCGACCGTCTCGAAGTCGTCGCCGCGCACGAGCATCGACGCACCACCCTCCCGACGGAAGATCTCGACCAGGTCGGGATCGGTCTCACCGATCACGACGGCGCTGCCGGGCTTGATGATCCCCGCCTTCTCGGTGGCGATGTCGGCCGTGGTCGGCCCGGCGAACTCGGTGTGGTCGAGCGCGACGTTGGTGACGACCGCCACCTGGGCGTCGACGACGTTGGTCGCGTCCCAGCGGCCGAGCATGCCGACCTCGATCACGGCGACGTCGACGGCGACGTCGGCGAACCATCGGAACGCCGCGGCCGTGACCGCCTCGAAGTAGGTCGGGCGGACACCGGTGATCGCCTCGATGTCGGCGATGCCGGCGATCTGCTCGGCGAAGTCCTCGTCGGAGATCGGTTCGCCGTTGCGCTTGATCCGTTCGTTGATGCGCTCGAGATGGGGGCTCGTGTAGGTGCCGACGGTCAGCCCCTGCGCGACCAGCAGCCGGCTGATGATCTGCACCGTCGATCCCTTGCCGTTCGTGCCGGTGACGTGGATCACCGGTTGGGCGAGCTGCGGGTCGCCCATCGCGGCACACATCCGCTCGATCGAGTCGGTGGACGGGTCGTCGACCCGCCCCGTCTTGTCGTACGAGGCGTGCTCGTCGAGGTACGCCAGCGCTGCGGTGAAATCCATGGCGGGCGTCGGGCGGTGCGCGCCCGGGTCAGCTCGCAGCCCGGCGGGGGCGGGACGACGTCGACTTCTTGCGCGGCACCACCGTCGGGTTGGTCTTGTTGCGGACGGTGTCTTCGTCGATGACCACGGACGCCACGTCGGTGCGACCCGGCAGGTCGTACATCGTGTTGAGGAGCACCTCTTCGAGGATCGCGCGGAGGCCACGGGCGCCGGTCTCGCGCAGGATCGCCAGGTCGGCGATGGCGGTCAGGCCGTCGTCGGTGAAGTCGAGCTCGACGTCTTCGAAGGCGAACACCTTCTGGTACTGCTTGACGAGCGAGTTCTTCGGCTCGGTGAGGATCTTGACGAGCGCCTCACGGTCGAGCGACCGGACCACGCCGACCATCGGGAGTCGGCCGATGAACTCGGGGATCATCCCGAACTTGACGAGGTCTTCGGGGAGCACCTTCGAGAAGATCTCGCCGGGATCGCGGTCGAGCTTGCTCGTCACGGTGCCGTGGAACCCGACGCCCTGCTGCCCGACGCGGCGCTCGATGATCTGCTCGAGGCCGGCGAACGCCCCGCCGAGGATGAACAGCACGTTCGTGGTGTCGATCGTGATGAACTCCTGGTGCGGGTGCTTGCGGCCGCCCTGCGGTGGCACCGACGCCTGCGTGCCTTCGAGGATCTTGAGCAGCGCCTGCT
>CAXBAZ010000175.1:0-7274 GCA_963973395.1 uncultured Acidimicrobiaceae bacterium | reverse complement strand
CGACCTCGGCCTCGGGGCCGGTGCCCTCGATCAGGTCGGTGACCACGAGCTCGGTCGGGATCTCCTCGGGCACCTGCACCTCCGGCTTGCCGCCGGTGGCGGCCGTGATGTCGGGGGCCGTGGTGGTGTCGGCCGACGACGAGGTGCCGTCGTCACCCGTGCCGTCGACCGCATCGGCGGGGGCGATGACCGGTGCCGCATCGTCGTCGGATGCGCCGCACGCGGCGACGAGCAGCACGGCGGCCAGACCGGTGCACGCGCGCCGGAGGACCGGGCGTCGCTGCATCAGTTGGAGGCCGGTTCGACGGACATGACGTCGACGACGAACGAGAGGGCGTCGCCCGGCTGGATCGGCTCACCCGGCGGGTTGTCGCCGTAGGCGAGCTCGGCCGGGATGTCGAGCTGGAGCTGTGCCCCCTCCTGAGCGCCGACGAGACCCTCGTCCCAGCCCTGGATCACACCGCCGGCCCCGAGCACGACCGGGAAGGGCTGGCCGCGATCGTACGAGTTGTCGAACTCGGTGCCGTCCTCGGAGCGGACACCGACGTAGTGGACGAGGACGGTGTCGCCCGCCTCGGCCTCCGGGCCCTCGCCGGGCGTCAACTCGGTGACGGTCAGCTCGGCCGGCGTTTCCGCCGGGATCTCGACCTCGGGCTTCGGCGGGGTGGGGAACGTCTCGACCGGCATCGTGTCGACCGGCGTCGTGTCGACGGGTGGCAGGGTGACGACGGGCTCGGCCTCGTCGCCGCCGAAGGCACCGCCGACCCAGGCGATCAGCACGACCGCGCCGATGGCGGCGACGATGCCGATGGTCCAGCGCAATGCGTTGCGCTTCACGACGCCCGCCCGCTCGGCTCGCGCCTCTTCCACCAGGCGTTGCTGGCGGTTGGCTTTTTGTCGTTCGCGCTTCTCGGTACCCACGAGGGAGCGAGGATATCGGTGCGCCGCGCCCGTTTCGGCGCGGCACCCGAGCTCATTGCGGGCGGGAGGACCTCAAGACCGGCCGCTCCGGACCCGATAACGGTCTCGAACGACGGGTTTCCGTCGCGCGGATCGACGGACAGCAGCCTCATGGCGAGACGGGTGAGAACGAGCGGAAGGGTGACCGGGGCGCCGTTGGCGCGCGCGCGTCGACGGACCGCGGCCGGCCTCCTGGGCGCGGGCTCGGCGAGCCTGCTCGTGTGGCTCGCGTGGCGGATCGCGACGCTCGACCTCCACCCGGTACCGATCGTGTCGCTGCTGATCGAGCTGTCGGGATGGACGGGTGGACTCGCGGTGGCGGTCGGGCTCCTGACCGCTTCTGCTCCACGCGCGGTGCTGCAACCCGACGACACCTACCGGTACGCCGTCGTCGTCGCCGACCGCGTCGGCCGGACCCGCGCCACCGACCTCCACCACGATCTCCGCGCCGCTGTCGAGCGGCTTACCGCGCGCACCGCCGGCGGTCCCGCCGACCGGGCGATGATCGGCGTGCTGGTCGACGGCCCGCGTCGCATCGCGCTCGTCGGGACGCTGTCGATCGCGCTGCTGCTCGGCGTCGCCCCGCTCGAGGTGCCACCGCTCTGGGCGCTCGGAGCGCTCGTCGCGGGCACCGCCTTCGTCGCCATGTCGCACGTCGTGGCATCCGCAGGCCTGATCCGGTTCGGCGATCGGACCCGCTGGTCGTTCGCCACGCTGGGCGAGGTGCTCTCGCCCGCGGACCGGATCGACCAGGCGCCGCGACGTTGGGTCGGCACGGTCGGTTCGATCGTCGTGCTCAACCTCGCGATCGGGCTGCGCGGGATGAGTGATCGGTGGACCCACGGCCTGCCGGCCATGGCCGACGACGATCGACTGGTGTCGATGGTCTGGGCCGGACTGCTCGTGCTCGGGGGCCTGTACACACTGCGCACGATCCCGACACCGAAACTCGGCAATGCCCACCTCGTCTCGAGGCGGCTCGAGGAGCGGACCGCCCGTCAGTCAGCGCTCGGTGCCGCGGTGTGCCTCGGACTGGTCGGTCTGCTCGCCGGGATCCTCCCCGGGAGCGTCGACCCCCGTGCGGGCGACCCCGCTCGGGTCGAACCGCCGGCGCAGATCGAAGCGGGCGGTGACGTCGGTGACTGAGGTGTCGACCGAGACCCACACACCGCCGAGGTTCGGGACCCGTTCGTCATGGTGGCCGAGATGGCGGACGAGCGTGCGGATCACCCCGGAGTGGGTCGTCACGATGACCGTGGTGTCGGCGGTCGTCGACCGCGCGGCGATGTCCGCGAGTGCCGCGGTCGTGCGTTCGACCACCTGGTCGACCCGCTCGAACGTGGGCGGCCGCCGGTGGTCGGTCAGGAACCCCGGATACGCGACGTCGATCTCGTCGGGCGTCATGCCCTCCCATTCGCCGGCGTCGGTCTCGCGGAGCCGGTCGTCGACACGGACCGCACCGAGGCCCAGTCGTCGGGCGATGATGTCGCCGGTCTCCGCGGCGCGCACGAGCGGGCTGGACCAGACCGACTCGAATCTTCGGCGGGTGGCCGCCAAGGCGGCGCTCGCGTCCGCCGCCTGCCGCCGCCCCAGATCGTTGAGCGGTGAGTCGGCGAGGCCCTGCCATCGCCGCACCGCGTTCCACTCGCTCTGTCCGTGTCGGAGCAGCAGCAGCGACACGAACCGGGCGACCATCCCGACGCAGGGTAGCCGTCACAGTACGCTGTGCCGGATGGCTCGGGTTCGCCTCTTCGCTGCGGCGCGTGATGCCGCGGGCACCGGTCGTGACGAACTGCCCGGCGACACGGTCGGCGAGGTGCTCGCGTGTGCCCGAGAGCGCTACGGGGCGACCTTCGACGCCGTGCTCGGCACGTGCCGGATCTGGGTGAACGGCGAACCCGCCGAGACGCTCGACACCATTGGTGAAGCCGATGAGCTGGCGGTCCTGCCGCCGGTGTCAGGAGGATGATCGTGAACGCAACCGACCCGCAGGCACTGTCGCTCGACGAGCTACGAGCACTCCGCAACGAGCTGCAGAGCGAGGACGACGTGGTGTCGTACGTGCGACGTGTCGCGCAGGCACGGCTCGACCTCGTCCGCGCCGAGGCCCATCGCCGCGAGCGCGGCGAGACCCACGAGGATCTGTCCAGCGAGCTCCGCGTCGTGCTGTCGAGTCACCTGACGGGTGGTCCGCCACGGCCGCCGCGTCCGGTCGAGAACCTCGACGACACCGAGTTGTCCGATCGACTCGACGCCGTCTGCGCCGAGCACGGGTTCAGCCGGCTCGAAGACCTCCTGCCGAGTGAGCTCCAGAACCTCGACGAACAGCTGACCGCGTTCGAGCGTCAGGTCTCCGACGATCGGCGCGAGCGGTACGAACGCCTCGACGCGCTCAGTGCCGAACTCGTCCGCCGATACCGCGAGGGCGAAGCGTCGGTCGACGGCCTGCTGGGAGGCTGACGTGCCGACCGGCGACGAGTCGGACGTGGCGCCCGACCGTGAGTCGTCGCCGCTCGACCCGCTCGACGTCGGGGCCTTCATCCGGTCGCAGCGCGAGCGGGCCGAGATCTCGATCCGCAAGCTGGCCGAACTCGCCGACGTCTCCAACCCCTACCTGTCGCAGATCGAGCGTGGCCTGCGCAAGCCCTCCGCCGAGGTGCTGCAGCAGGTCGCGAACGCGCTCCGCATCAGCGTCGAGTCGCTGTACGTGCGCGCCGGCATCCTGGCCGACGACGGGCGTGCGGTGAGCTCCGTCTCCGAGGCGATCGAGCACGACCCCGACCTCACCCCGGAGCAGAAGTCGGCGTTGCTCAACGTGTACGCGAGCTTCCTCGCCTCGTAGTACCCGCCGACGAACCCGGTCCGGTGCTCGGGAATGTCGACTGCATCGGTAGCGTTTGAACTCCTGATGCGTCGCGTTGCCGTCATATCCCTCCACACGTCACCGCTGCTGCAGCCCGGTTCGGGCGACAGCGGCGGCATGAACGTGTACGTGCGCGAGATGGTCTCGTCGCTGTCGCAGGCCGGTGTCGAGTGCACCACCTACACCCGCGCTGATCGTGAGGACCTCCCGCCCGAGGTGTGGGTCGAACCCAACCACCGCGTCGTCTACGTCGAAGCCGGGCCGCACCACCTGCCCAAAGAGGCGCTGCCGGAGATCGTCGACGAGTTCACCGAGCGGGTGCTCGACGACCTCGCCGCCAACGGTGGGGCCGACGTCGTGCACGCCAACTACTGGCTGAGTGGCGTCGTCGCCCATCGCATCAAGCACGAGTTGGACATCCCGTTCGTGTCGACGTTCCACACGCTGGCGCGCGTCAAGGCCGAGGGTGGCGATCCCGAACCCGGGTGGCGCGATCGTGCCGAAGCCGAGTTGATCAACTGTGCCGACGCGATCTGCGTGAGCTGTGTCGAAGAGGAGCAGCAGTTCCGGCGCCTCTACGGCGACCCGCAGGGTCAGATCGAGATCGTCGCCCCCGGCGTGGAGCACGCGTTCTTCGCGCCGGGCGACCAAGGCGGGGCCCGAGCGGCGCTCGACCTGCCCGCCGGCGTACCGATCATCCTGTTTGTCGGTCGCATCCAGCCACTGAAGGGGCCCGATGTGGCGATCAGGGCACTGCATGCGCTCGGACGCTCCGATGCGCTCTTGCTGATCGTCGGTGGCGCCAGCGGCTCCGACGGCGACACCGAGGTCGGACGTGCTCGCCAGCTCGTCGACGAACTCGGCCTGCACGACCAGGTCCGCTTCGTGCCGCCCCAACCGCACCACATCCTGTCGACCTACTACCGCTCCGCCGACGTCGTCGTCGTGCCCAGCCGCAGCGAGAGCTTCGGACTCGTCGCCCTCGAGGCGGCGGCGTGTGGCATTCCCGTCGTCGCCGGCGCCGTCGGTGGTCTGCAGTCGTTGGTCGACCACGGCGAGACCGGCTTCCTGATCCCCGACCGCGACCCGGCCCGCTTCGCCAAGGCGATCGGTCGGATCCTCGACGAGCCGCTGCTCGCCAAGTCGATGTCCGAGGCGTCGGCGAAGCGGGCGGCGCGGTACACCTGGGGCTTCGCTGCGGCCCGCCTCCGGCGTCTGTACTCCGACCTCACCGCTCGGCAGCTCGTGCTCGGCGAGTGAGGCTGTGATGCCGTGCGAATGACCGACGCAGGACCGCGACCATGACCGATCTCCACGTCGGCGACCGGCTCGGCCGCCTCCGACGGCGGATCGACGGGTGGCTCGACGAGTTCGCCGACGGCAATCCGCTGATCGCCGCGGTCGACCGCGGCACCAGCGACGACACCACGTTCGGTGAACCGCGCTGGTACGTCCGGATGGTCGGCGACGAGAAGGACTTCATCACGGTGTGGTTGACGCTCGGCCAGCGGATGCTCCGCTACGAGACCTACGTCATGCCGGCACCCGAGGAGAACGAAGCCGCCGTGATGGAGTTCGTCCTGCGTCGCAACGATCAGCTCGTCGGGGCCCACTTCTCGGTGGGGGCCGAGGACGCGCTCTATCTCCGCGGTGAGATCCCCGACGTCGCCGTCGACGCCGACGAACTCGATCGGGTGCTCGGCACGGTGTACACCACGGTCGAAGCGACGTTCCGCCCGCTCCTGCGTCTCGCGTTCGCCAGCCGCTACCGCGGCTGATTTCCCTCGACGGTCGATTTCCCTTCCGGATGCGCGGTTCCCCTCACTCGGCACGTCCGGGTGGCGGATCGGGGAAGTCGGAAACTCCGTGCCACCCGGACAACCCGGGACCGATCCGAACGGAGCGAACCCGGTTCGCTCCGTTCGCGGGAGGGACCGATCGGCGACGCCACCGACGGTTAGCGTTGCCCGGATGTCGTTCGAGTTGGTCGTCGTCGGTGGTGGGAACATGGGAGCCGCGTTGCTCGGCGGGATGCTCGGGGCCGGGAGCGCCGACGCCGACACGACCGCCGTCGTCGAACCGGACGAGGCGCGTCGCGACCAACTGACGCAGCGGTTCCCCGGCGTGACGGTCGTCGCCGAGATCCCGAGCTGCGTGTCGGCGATCCTGGCGGTGAAGCCGCCCGACATTCCGACCGTCGCTGCCGGTGCCGCGTCGGCCGGGGCCCGGCGTGTGCTGTCGGTGGCGGCCGGGGTCACGACCCGGACGATCGCCGGTGCGACGGGCCCCGGCGTGGCCGTGCTGCGCACCATGCCGAACACGCCGGCGTTGGTCGGCCAGGGCGTGTCGGCTCTGTGCGGCGCCGAGGGGACGTCGGACGCCGATCTCGACTGGGCCGATGCGGCGCTGCGCGGCGTCGGCCTCGTCGTGCGGGTCGACGAGTCGCAGCTCGATGCCGTGACCGGACTCACCGGATCGGGGCCGGCGTACCTGTTCTTGGTGGCCGAGGCGTTGATCGCGGCCGGCGACGACGCAGGCCTGCCGCACGCCGCGGTCGAGGCGATGGTCGCCCAACTCCTCGTCGGGTCGGCGGCGCTGCTCGCCGAGCGCGGGAACCCGGCCGACCTCCGGGCGATGGTCACCTCGCCGGGGGGAACCACCGCGGCGGGCATCGGGGTGCTCGAAGAACGCTCGGTGCGGGCCGCGCTGATCGATGCGGTGCGGGCCGCGACCGAACGCAGCCGCGAACTCGGCGCCGGATGACTCCGACAAGAAAATCGATGTGACTCTTTTCTCATCACGCTGGGTGACCTACAGTGATGCTCGGTAAGCGCATCGGTGAGAGCCGGTCGCGCTGCAGGGCCGGTGCCATCGGGGGGTTGGCACCGGCCCTCACTCTCTTCTCTCACTCTCTCCTCGGATCACTCTCTCCTCGGACTCGTTCGACGGGCCGGGTCATCGCCGTCGTCACCCCTGGGCGTCCGCCTCGACCAGGGCCCGGTGATGACACTGTGATCACGACGTTCGAGACGTGCGCCGGCCCGAGCCGTCGGTAGCGTCGGCGCCGTGACCCGCTTCGACACCGTGTCGTTCCTGACCGACTACGGCACCGCCGACGAATTCGTCGGGGTCGTCAAGTCGGTGATCCGCGACATCGCGCCGCACGTCGGAGTGGTCGATCTGACCCACGAGATCCGGCCGTTCGACGTGCGGGCCGGATCGCTCGCACTCGCCCGGTGCATCGGGTACGTGCCGTCGGGCGTGGTGCTCGGTGTCATCGATCCCGGCGTCGGCACGACGCGGCGCGCCGTCGCGATCGAGGTCGCCGGTGGGGCCGGCGTCGTCATCGGCCCCGACAACGGGCTGCTGGCGCCGGCCGTCGCGATGGCCGGCGGTGCCGAACGTGCGGTCGAGCTCACGAACCTCGAGTACCAGCTGCAGGCGGCGGGCG
>CAXBAZ010000174.1:0-7280 GCA_963973395.1 uncultured Acidimicrobiaceae bacterium | reverse complement strand
GTCGGCCCCACCGGCGAGTTGCTCGTGCCCGACCTGCTCGCCGTACCGATGTCCGATGCCGTCCGCGCCTGCCTCGACGACATCGACGTCGACGGTGGAGCCGACGGCCCACAGGTGGACGAATGGTGGGGGCAGCCGGGGCTGACGCCACCGCAGCGGGTGTTCGCCGCCAACACGTTCAACGTGCTCGCTTTCGTGGCCGGCAACCCGGAGAAGGTGGTCAACGCGATCCCGCCGCAAGCGGTCGCCCACTGTCAGCTCAGGATGGTCGCGGGCACCGAGCCGGACGGCGTCGTTCCGGCGCTGCGACGTCACCTCGATGCGCACGGTTTCGGTTCGGTCGAGGTTCGTCCGCCACCGGACGGGAACGCCGGTGCGTTCCCCGCCCGCCGGACCGAGCCGGATCATCCATGGGCAGAGTTCGTCCGGTCCTCGATGGCGACGACGATGGCGACGACGTCGGCGCATGCAGTGGCGTCCGCCGATGCGAACACACCGGCGGTCCTCCCCTCGATCGGCGGGTCGGTGCCGAACCACGTCTTCACCGACATCCTCGGGCTTCCGACGATCTGGATCCCCCACTCGTACCCGTCGTGCTCCCAACACGCGCCCGACGAGCACGTGCTGCTGTCGACGTGTCGCTCCGGTGCGGAGATCATGGCCGGCATCTTCTCTGACATCGCCGAACGTGGTGGACCGTCCGTCCGATCGACGTGAACCTCGACGACCCCATGCCGAAAGCGGGCATTCATCGTGCGTGAACGGGCGGCCGCCACCAGATCCGCCGTCGAGGTGGGCGAGTGGTGTGGCGGAACCGGCGAGGGCGGGAACCGGGGCCTCACTGCGTGTCCGAGGGCAGGCGGCACCAATCGCCGCATTGGAGACCCAAGTGAGCACTGTCCCGGCGTGTCGTCGCGGCGACAGCTCAGCGGAGCTGACGCCCTGTCCATTCGGGACGAGTCGTTTGCCACAGGTATGTCTGGCCAGTGTTGGAGAGCGCGAGCTTCTCTCGCTTCTCGGTGCCTGTGAGTCGATAGCCGAGCTTCTCGGGGACTCTGGCGCTCGCCAGGTTGGCGCAGTCCATGTGGATCTCGATCCTGTCGACATCTCCGAGGTGGGCGAACGCGGCGTCGGTCATCACGTGGGTTGCCCTGGTCGCGTAGCCGAGGTTGTGACGATCGGTTCGAACCCAATAGCCGATCTCGACCGCACCCGGTCCAACCCGCCTGTGCACTCCACCTGCACCGACGAGCGTGCCGGTCGCTTCCTCGCGGAACAAGAACTGGAAGTCGGTGCCCGCGTCGAAGGCGGCGTTGCCCTCGGCGAGGGCAACGAGCTGCTCGTCACGAGTCGGCACGGTCTGCGCCCAGGGCATCCACTGCCGCAGCTCTGCGAAGCTCGACCGCACCGCATCCAGGACGGCGTCGGCGTCGTCTGGCCGCCAACGGACGAGTGTCAGCGGGCTCGCTTCGAGGACGTCGGGCATGGCGGCCATGGACCAAGACTGGCATTCGCCGATCGTCGAGACCGACGAGTTTCTCCTCGGTGATGCGGGTCTGCGGCGCACGACGAGTCGCCTGGGGCGAACAACGAGGCGCCGCTCCTGACCGTGCGGGGCTCAGACGAGTCCGAGCTTCGAGGGGTCCTTCGAACGTTGCGCGTAGCGCTCGCCGGCGATCTCGAAGACTCCACGAAGAGCTCGGGTGGACCGGACACTCCCCTCGCTCGACCCGTTCTCAACCTCTTGGTCCGACTTGACCCAGAGTTTGACGTATGATCGAACACGCGTTCGCTTTCTTGACATTCGCCCTGGTAGAGTGGGCTCTATCAATCCGGAGGCGATAGCTCGAGGGGGTGGACCAATGCGCAACGACGGCGTGCTCGACGCCACTCAGCGCGCTGCTCGAGTTCGATCCCGACGTCGCCGATCGAGCCGAGGTCGGCACGATGATCGGGCGCGCGAACCAGGTGCTCGGATGGGTCCAGGCCGCCAACGTGCGTCTTGCTCGGCGGCTCCGCGAGCTCGAGGCCGCGGGCGAATCCGAATCGGCGGCACACGCGCTGATGGATGAGGGCCGCCGCTCCGGCCGTGAGGCCAAGGCGACCGAAGAGCGCGAGGAGCTCTGCAACGAGTTCCCGGCACTCGAGGATGCGCTCGCGACCGGCGCGTGCTCGACCGACCACCTCGATGCGCTGACCCGGCTGACGAAGAACCTGACCGACGCCGAACGTTCCGATCTGCACGCCACGGCCGACGACATCATCGCGTCGGCAACATCCGACTGGGTGTCAGAGTTCGAACGCAAGACGCGCACGATCATCGACAAGATCAAGGAGATCCACACCCCTCGCAACGACGTGGCCGAACTCGAGCGCCAGCGCGACGCGTCGAAGATGTCGCGGTGGGTCGAGAAGTCGACGGGCATGTGCAAGACCCTGATCGAACTCGACCCCATCCGCGACGCTGCGTTCCACAGCGCCCACCAGGCGCAACTGGCCCGGCTGCGGGCCGAGTCGGGTCAGGCCGATGTGCCGTTCGCCCAACTCCAGTGCGACGCACTCGTGGCCGCCGTCTCGTCCGACGCGCCGGGTCGGCAGACGGCCGACGTGACCGTTCACGTCGATCTCGCCACCGCCTGCCACGGGCGACACGACGAGACGCTGTGCGAACTCGCGGACGGCACCCCTGTGCCGGTGAGCACCGTGCAACGGCTCTGCTGCGAGGCGACCGTCGCACTGGCGGCGATCGACGATCAGGGCCACGCGATGGCCGTCGGTCGCGAGTTCCGTACTGCGACGCGAGCCCAGCGGCGGGCGCTGCAGGCGATGTACGCAACGTGCGCCCATCCGCACTGTCGGGTGGCAGCCGATCGATGCCGGGTCCACCACATCCGGTTCTGGCGCAACGGTGGTCGCACCGACCTCGACAACTTGATCGTCGTCTGCGAGCGGCATCACCACATGGTGCACGAAGGCGGATGGCACCTCACCATGACCGCCGATCGAAGATGCACATGGGTGCAACCCGACGGCAAGGTCTGGCACGAGGGACCGAGCGTCGACCGACAACCGAAACAGTCGCCCGATCCCCCATCACATCGCGCCGCCTGACCGCGGTCGCTCCGGTCTACCCGGCACGACGAGCGTCGTGCCCGATCCGATTTCGACTTCGACTTCGACGTCGATGCATGCGGCCGTGCGCAGTGGCGAGATGTGGTGTCATCGGTTGCGACAGCTCCGATGGTCCGGCCGGCGCTCAGGCACAGTCGATCGTGTCGATCGCCTCGTCGAGCGGGATCTCGACCAATGGTTCGTCGACATCGCCCGACGCTTCGTCGAACGAGATGTCGCGGTACGGCGCCAGCAGGTCGGCAGCAAGGCGGATGCGTCCGACGCTCGTGGCGACGTCGCTCTCGGGGTACAGATCCGGGATCGCCGCGATCTCCTCCCACCCGGCCACGTCGACCAGCACGCCGATCGCAGTCATCGTGGATTCGACGTCCCCCGCCGACGCGGCGGCGTCCGCCGCCTCCGTCCACGCGCACGCCGTGTACAACGCGATCTCCTGGGCGATGGCGCTCCGTGTGGTCGTCGCGCCCATGTCGACGACGTCCGTCGTCGGCACACCAGGTGGCAGGGGGTGCACGGCGAGTTCGTCGGCGATCTCGGCGATCTCGTCCCGCAGCACGATCCCGTCCGCGAGCGAGGCCCGCCAGACGTCCACGTCGACGACTCGGATCTGCTCGGTGACAGCGAGGAACTCGTCGACGCTCTTGAACGACGCAGCACCTTCGATCGCGAGCGAAGCGCCACCGTCGATCTGCCAGAGCCAGAAGCCGCGGACCTGAGTCATCCGGATCAGGTACTCGTCCCGATCGACGGTCGCGTCGGAGCCTTGGAACACGACCTCGCGTCGCTCCTCGCCCTCGTCGCAGCACGAGTCGGCACGTTGCGCCGCCACCGTCGGCCCTCCCGGGTACAGATTGACCTCGACCTGACGGCCGGATCGGTCGACCCAGGAGTACTGCACGCTCGTGTGCATCAGTTCGGCGTCGGGTCCTGTCATCGCCTCGAGTCCGAGTGGCAGCCGCGCTGACGCGACCGGAAAACCGTCGCCGTCCACCGTCAACGAACCGGCCGCGCGGACGAGTTCGTCGGCGGAGACCGACCATCCGAACGCCTCCAGCCGATTGCCGGCCGGCTCGGTCCACCGCACGAGCTTCTCGTCGCCGTCGTCGTACAGCACGCCGGTGGTCTCCCCGACCGTCACCGATCGTTCCTCCACGGCCAGCCCGGTGGTTCCGCTGTTCGAGACCGTCACGGTGATGCGGGGTCCGGCGACGCCGAGTCCCGGATCGATGAAGGTGGTCGTGCGCCCGTCCTCGACCTGATCGGGATCGGTGCGGCGCACGAGCTCGGCCGGATCGACCTGTGAGAACGACTCCATCTCCCACCCCGGCGCGTCGAGCACGAGGAGTGGTGGATCGACGGGCATCAGCGGCGCGCTGGGGACGCCGGACGGCGTCGAGTCACCACGCACCCCGAGGGCCCACCACAGCGCACCTGCGCCGACCATCACGACTGCGACGGCGGCAACGGCGAGCAACGGCCGCGTCCGCGACGACGCCTGCTGTCGGCTCGGGAACGAGCCGCTGACGAGATCGTCGATCGGTGGCGGTTCGCCGATCCCGAGCGATCTCGCCTGCTCGTCGAACAACTCGCGCAGGTCGGTTTCGATCGATGAGACGGTCACGACAGTGTCCTCTCCAGAGCTCGGAGTGCCCGGGACGCAAGCGACTTGACGGTGCCGGGACGGCAGCCGAGCGCCTCGGCGATCTCGCGTTCCGTGAGGTCGCAGTGGTACCGCAGGACGACGACCGCTCGCTGCCGGAACGGCAGCTCCGCAACCGCGTCGGCGAGCACGTCGAACGGTTGGGTCGTGTCGGTGGCGCCCCACAGGAGCGGCAGCTTGCCCCGGACTACCTTGGCGTGGCGGTGATACATGTGCGCCGCGTTGACGACGCATCGGTGGAGGTACGCGCCGGCCTCGTCGAGATCCGACCACCGGGACAGCACCTGTGAGAACGCCTCCTGGGCCAACTCTTCGGCGACCGAGGCGTCCTGGGTCAGGATCCCGGCGAGCCGCACAGTCTGCGCCCACCTCGACCTGTAGAAGTCGGAGAACGCGGCCGCCGACCTTGCGTCGGCGTTCGTCGCTCGGTCGAGATCGATGCCCTCCATCATGTACACGATGCGCGAGACGCCCGGTCGGTTCCGTGGACCGAAGAACTTTCGGACAGACGTGGAACACCGAACCCGTGGACGCGGGGTCGGCTCACGACAGCGCGGCGCCCTCCGACGGCCGCGCAGCCTCACTCGTCGACGACGAACCAGGCGGAGTCGTGCATCAGTGTCCCCGTTCGGCCGTGAACGACAGACCGTCGCCGCCCGGGGCCGTGAGAGTCAGGCGACTGCCGTCGACCTGCCCGTCGATCTGCCCGGTCGTGTCGGATTCGATCACCGCGATGATGTCGCGATCCAAGGCCTCCGATTCCGGGGAGCACGCGCCGGCGGCCGGATCGTCGATCGCCGACAGTGTCGGGACCCGGATCGTCGCCCCATCGAGCGACCACTCGCCTTCCAACGGACGACAGCCGGTGGATCCGATCAGCGTGCCGTCGTCGGCGAACTCCAGGAAGGCGGCGTCCTTCCCGGCCGAGTTCGACGCCGCGTCACCCGAGATCAGCGTGTCGAGCACCCACGTCACCCCCACCAGCGCGGTGTCTACGACCGGTTCCACCCGCTCGAACGTCAACGTGGACGCTCCGCATCGCCATCGGGTTCCCGTATCAGGTTTCCAGCGCCGCCGTGATCGTGGTGGCCGCATCAACGACCTGCGAGCCGAACCGCTCACCGGGTGAGCGGGTCAGCCGGTCGATCGGGCCCGACACGCAGACCGCGGCGACGAGCACTCCGCCGGCATCGACGACCGGGGCACTCACCGACGCCACGCCGGGTTCGCGCTCCTCGACGCTCTCCACCCAGGCGCCACCGACCGCCCCGCCCGACAACACCCGTCCCGCCGATCCGACGTCGAGCGGGAACAGCACACCTTCTGGCACGATCCACCGCAGGGCGTGCGGCGACTGCAGCGAGACCACACAGCGACGGTGCGACCCCTCGCGGACGAACAGTTGCACGCTCTCGTCGGTCGCCGTCCGCAGGGCTTCCAGCGCCGGCAGGGCGAGCCCGGCGAGGGGGAACCGATCGGCCGCGGCACGACCCAGGGATGCCAGTTCGGGGCCGAGATCGAATCGGCCCTCGTCGTCGCGCCGGAGCAGGCCGTGCGCTTCGAGCGACACCGCCAGCCGGTGGGCGGTCGCCCTCGGCAGCCCTGTCGCCGCTTGGAGCCCGCCGAGCGACACCGGTCGCTCGGCCACGGCCCTCAGCACGTGCACGGCCTTGTCGAGTACGCCGACGCCGGTTACGATGTCCATACCGCAAGAAGTGTATCTCAGAGAGTGAGACAACGTCCATGCCTGTCGAACCCCCGATGACGCTGCCCGAGAAATTGTGGCGCCGCCACCTCGTCCATTCCCCCCCGGGCGAACCCGAACTGCTGTACATCGACCTCCATCTGGTCCACGAGGTCACGAGCCCCCAGGCGTTCGATGGCCTGCGCCTGTCGGGCCGGTCGGTCCGCCGCCCGGAACTGACGATCGCCACCGAGGACCACAACGTCCCGACCGAACACATCGATCGACCGATCGCCGACGAGATCTCCGCCAAACAGGTCGACACGCTGCGCGCCAACACCGCCGAGTTCGGTGTGACGAACTTTCCGATGGGCGATCCGAACCAGGGCATCGTCCACGTGATCGGCCCCGAGCAGGGTCGCACCATGCCGGGCATGACGATCGTGTGCGGCGACAGCCACACGGCCACCCATGGAGCGTTCGGTGCGCTGGCGTTCGGTATCGGCACGAGTGAGGTCGAGCACGTCCTCGCCACCCAGACGCTGCCCCAGAGCCGTCCGAAGTGGATGTCGGTCACCGTCGACGGTACGGCACCCGATGGTGTCACGGCCAAGGACATCGTGCTGGCGATCATCGGCGAGATCGGCACCGGCGGCGGCATCGGTCACGTCATCGAATATCGCGGTCAGGCGATCCGCGACCTCTCGATGGAGGGCCGGATGACGGTCTGCAACATGTCGATCGAGGGAGGGGCCCGCGCCGGCATGGTCGCCCCCGACGCGACGACCTTCGCCTACGTGAAGG
>CAXBAZ010000173.1:0-7283 GCA_963973395.1 uncultured Acidimicrobiaceae bacterium | reverse complement strand
TGCGTACACCGGAACACACCGCCGAAGTAGCCGACGTCCTCGCCGAACACGACGACCCGGTCGTCGCGCTCCATGGCGACGGCGTGCGCATCACGGATCGCTTCGATCATCGACATCTTCGTCACGTCAGCTGCCCTCCCCCACCTGGTCGCGTTGCTCGACGAGGTGTGGTGTCAGCTCCTGATAGACGTCGTCGAACATCGATCGCGGGTCGCCCACGGCTCCCGACTTGACCGACCCGTGGGCGCTCGCCTCCGCGTACGCCGCGTCGACCTGCCGGGCGATCTCCTGCTCGAGCGCCGTGTGTCGGTCATCGTCCCACTCACCGACGGCGACGAGATGTCGGCGCAGCCGGTCGATCGGATCGCCGAGCGGGAACTGCTCGGCCTCGTCGGCCGGCCGGTACACGGACGGATCGTCGGACGTCGAGTGTGCGCCACGGCGGAGGGTGATCCACTCGATCAGCGTCGGGCCGAGGTTGGCGCGAGCCCGCTCGGCTGCCCATGCCGACGCTGCGTACGCAGCCAGGTAGTCGTTGCCGTCGACCCGGATCGCCGGGATGCTGAAGCCGTACCCCCGATCGGCGAAGGTCGCGGACGCTCCGCGGGCGAAGTCCTCCGGTGTCGAGATCGCCCAGTGGTTGTTCACGATGTTCAAGATCACCGGTGCCTGGTACGTCGACGCGAACACCAGGGCCGCATGGAAGTCGGACTCGGCCGTGGAGCCCTCGCCGATCCAGGCGCTGGCGATCTCGGTGCCACCCCGCAACGCGGACGCCATCGCCCAGCCGACCGCCTGGGGGTACTGGGTCGCGAGGTTGCCCGAGATCGAGAAGAACCCGTGCGACTTGGCGGAATAGAGCACCGGCAGTTGGCGGCCCTTCAACGGGTCGAACTCGTTCGACAGGATCTGGTTCATCATGTCGACGATCGGATATCCGGCTGCGATCAGCAGACCCTGTTGGCGGTAGGTGGGGAAGTGCATGTCGCCGGTGCGCATGGCGTGCTGCTGCGCACACGCGATCGCCTCCTCTCCGAGCGCCTGCATGTAGAACGACGTGGTTCCCTGCCGATGGGCCCGCAGCATCCTGGCGTCGAAGGTGCGCAGGAGCATCATGTCGCGCAGCCCCGTGAGCTTCTGGTCGGCGGAGAGGTCCGGCGCCCACTCGCCCACGGCGTTGCCGTCGTCGTCGATCACGCGCACCAGTTGTTTGCGCATCAGCGCGATCCGTTCGACCTTCTCGTCGAGCGCCGGCTTGGCCATGTCGCCGGCCGCGCTGATGAACCGCACCCGGTCGGCGGGCTGCTCACCCCGAGCCGGCTCGGGGATCCGGAGCCGTAGGCCGTCGTCACCCGGGTCGGTCGTCATGCCGACCAATATCGCGCACTGCGGTGGCCACCGCACGCCGGTGCCATCCGCCGACGACCCACCCGACCTCTCAGGTCACTCGGAAAAGGACCCTGACCAGGCGTCGCTGGTCGGGATCAGCACGACGGACGATCGTCGGCGAACGGTCGCGGTCATGGTCGCCGACGATCAGCCGGCCGTCTCGGCCTGTGCCAGCAGCTCGTCGGGGATGGTCACGCCCTGAGCCTCGGCGGCCTCGGGGTTGACGGCGATCCCCAGCGACTCGACCGGCTCGACGTCGAAATCGGCCGGTGTCGCCTCGCCGCTCAGCACCGCACAGGCGATCTCCCCGGCGCGCACGCCACTGCCGTAGTAGTCGGTGCCGAGGCCGATCGCCGCGCCGGTCTCGGCATGGTTCGCGTCGGTGCCGATCACCGGGATGTCGTTGTCGCCGGCGATCTGGACCATCGCCGCCATGCCCGACACCATCGTCGTGTCGGTGGGGACGATGAACGCATCGACGTCTCGACCCAGCAGCGCCTCGGTCGCTTGTCCGACCTCACTCGAATCGGCGATCGTGACGAGCTCGAGCGTCAGGCCACGTTCGTCGGCGATGGCCTGGAGTGCGTCGACCACGGTCTGGGCATTCGATTCCGACGGGTTGTACACCACACCCATCACCTGCAGATCGGGCACGATCTGGACGGCGGCGTCGACGACCTCGGCGAACGGCGGGAGACTCTGGCTCCCGGTGATCCATGGCTCGTGGGTCGACGGGTCGGTGGCCAGTCCTGCCGCGAACGGGTCGGTGACGACCGAGTAGACGACGGGTGTGGTGCCGCCCGCGGCACCGACGACCTGGAAAGCAGCTTGTGCCGCTGGGGTGGTCACGGTGGCGATCAGGTCGACGTCGTCGCCGAGGAAGCCCTCGATGATGGACGTGAGTGCCGGGATGTCTCCCTCGGCGTTGCGCTCGATGATCTCGATCTCGACCGTTGCGCACTCGGCGGCGGAGTCCTTGAAGCCGTTGGCGGCCAACTCGAGCGCGGGCGCCGGGGCGAGGATCGACAATCCGGCGGTGGCCGCTGTCATCTCCTCGGGTGCATCGGTGGTCTCCGGTGCATCGGTGGTCTCCGGTGCATCCGTCGTCTCCGGTGCATCCGTCGTCTCGGGTGCATCGGTGGTCTCCGGTGCGGCCGTCGGATCGGGCGCATCCGTGGGGTCGGGTGCGTCGGTCGTCGGCGGTGCGTCGGTCGCGACAGATGCGTCGTCGTCGTCGCCACCGCAGGACGCGACGAGCGCGACCGCGGCGAGGCAGGTGATGAGGTGCTTGGACCTGGTGTTCATGTGTATCTCCCCATGTGTTCTGTTGTGAGCGATTGGTGTCGACCGGGCACTGGCGGAGCGACGCCTCACGTGAGTGCTGTCCGGTCGGACAGGTCGTCGGCGGCGAGTTGGCGGAACCGGTCGATGAGATCGGGCAGGGTGAGGCCGGCGCGTTGATCGGCGTCGAGGTCGAACAACACACGTCCACGGTGCATCATCACCGTGCGGTCGCCCAGTTGGATCGCGTGGTTCATGTTGTGCGTGATCATGAGCGTCGTGATGTGTGCGTGGGATGCGAGCCGGGTCGTGACGTCGAGGACACGTTCCGCGGCTGCCGGATCGAGTGCCGCGGTGTGCTCGTCGAGCATCAGCAGCGACGGCTCCGCCTGGATCGCCATCAGCACCGCCATCGCCTGGCGCTGACCACCGGACAGCGTGTCGACCCGCGTCGACAGTCGGTCTTCGAGTCCCATTCCGAGCTGCCGGAGCAGGTCGCGGTGGTGGTCGGAGGCGCGAGGAACCCGGAGCCGGCGACGGCCGTTGCGTCGTTCGGCGAGGACGAGGTTCTCCTCGATCGTGAGCGTCCCCGCCGTGCCCGCCATCGGATCCTGGAAGACACGCCCGATCCGGCGAGCCCTCCGATGATCGGCGAGATCGGTGATGTCTTCTCCGTCGAGTTCGATCGTGCCGGCGTCGGGCTGGTCGACCCCGGCGATCGCGTTCATCATCGTCGACTTCCCGGCACCATTGGAGCCGAGGATGACCACGAACTCCCCCCGGCCGACCGCAAGATCGAGACCGCGCAGCGCACGCGCCTCGTTGATCTGACCGGCGTTGAACGTGAGCTCGACGCCACTGAGCCGGAGCGCGGTGCTCACGTGCGTCGCCTCCCCCGGCGCCAACCCCGGATCCTCGGCACCGCGAGCAACCCCCCGACGACGACTGCTGTCGCGAGTCGTACGTCGATCGGCTCCAGACGCCATGCCGGGAGGAACGGCAGGGCGACGTCGGGTGCCAGGGTCACGCCGATCGCGGCTCGGTAGATGATCATCCCCAGGCTGACGGCGATCAGGTGCCGCCAGACGGCCGCGCTGCGTCCGGCGAACAGCACTTCGCCGATGATCACGGCGGCGAGCCCGGCGATGATCAGCCCGGCGCCCGAGTTCACGTCCGCGAAGCCTTGGTGCTGAGCGACGAGCGCACCGCTCACCCCGATGAGCGCGTTGGACAGCGCGACCCCTCCGACGACGTAGACGCGGGTGTCGATGCCCTGCGCCCGACTCATCCGAGGGTTGGCGCCCGTCGACCGCAGCGCGATCCCGACCTCGGTCCGGAAGAACAGGTGGAGGACGACGATCGCCACGACGAGCACGAGGCCGGCGACGAGGGCGGTGACGACGTTGCGATGAATCTGGACTCCCGTGTCGCCGGCGATCGACTCGAGCAGGTCTCGCGCCGGCTCGAGGAACGGCGAGTACACGGTGTCGACACCGAGCAGCGGCACGTTCGCGCTGCCCTGGACCCTCAGATTGATCGTGAATGCGGCGGTGACGGTGAGGATGGAGGCCAGGAGCGAGTTGATGCGGAGCGCGATGTGGGCGACACCGGTGATCACACCGAACAGTCCGCCGATGACGAACGCTCCGGGCAAGGACAGCCACGGGGACAGGGAGTTCGTGATCAACACCGCGGCGACCGCCGCACCGGCCGGAAAGCTCGCGTCGACCGTGAGATCGGGGAAGTCGAGGATGCGGAACGTGATGTACACGCCGATCGCGGTCAACGCATAAGCGAGCCCCAGGGCGAGTGATCCGGTCCAGACGCCGACACCCGCGTCGACCGCCATCGGCGCGAAGACCACGACGAGACCAACGGCGATCAGAATCCGGACGAACCGTCGTCGTGGACGCGCGTCGGACGACGCCGGCACGACGTCGGTCCGATCTTCGTCGATCGCATCAGCCGAGGCGGTCACCGCCGTCACTGATCCCCCCTTCTCCTCGCCCAACGGTACGAGCCGCCCACCGAAATATCAAGTGGCTTGACATAGCCACTCCGGAGACCGGCTCGGGCGCTGCGACGGGTTCAGCTGGTCGAGTCGGCCGCTGTCGTCCCGACCGTTCCGCTGTGCAACCGGTTGGCTTCGACCACGGCGCGCAGGAGGCCGTTGAGTTCGTCGCGGGCGTCCGGACTCAGGGCCCCGAGCAGCTGCTGCTCGTACTCGGCGACGGCAGCAGAGCACTCGCCGACGACGCGGTGACCGAGATCGGTCAGCTCGATGCGCTGCCGGCGGCGATTCGCGTCGTCCGGCGACCGTTGGATGAACCCGCCCTCGGCGAGGACGGCGACGGCCTGGTTCATCCCCTGCGGGGTCATGAACGAACGGCGGGCGAGCTGCGCGTTGGACAACCCGGGACGAACCGCGAGCACCGTCATCGCGGTGTAGCCCAGCAGCGTCACCCCGTGCGAACGCAACCGCTCCTCGAGTGCGCGGCGGATGATCCGGTCGAGCCGCCCGATCAAGTACGTCGTGTGCGGACGATCAGGATCTAGGACCGGATCCACACGCCCTCGATCGCGACCTCGGTCGTGCACGAACTCGCGCGCACCGGCACGTCGTCCCGGTCGGGCTCACGCAGCGTTCGCCGAGGGTCGTCGGCGAACGAGACGGCGTCGGCGTCGCGTGCAGGAATCATCAGTCGGCACCTTACGGTGTCGTCCGGCTCGTGATCGCTGTGGCCGGCTTCGTTCTCGGGGACGTCACGTCCCGCGCCGCGTCTGATCGTTTGCCGCCTGCCGACACGGGTATGCGATCTACATGAGCGAACGCGGAGAGAACCAGAGCGCCGATGCCGGCCGCGAGGCGACACCGGTGTCCGACACTGCGCAGCACGGCGAGGACCCGGCCGACGTCGGCACAGAAGAGGGCTCGGGTGGAGGCGGCATGCAGATGAGCTACGTGCGGTTCGGCGCGATGATCGCCACCTCGACCATCGTCATGTTCGGGCTGATGTACCTCCATACGTACGCGTGGGACCACGTTCGGTGGAGTGAGACCCGCGCTTACATGGCGCTGCTGATGGGCGCGACCATGGCGGTCATCATGCTGGGCTTCATGTTGAGCATGTACCGCAACACGGTGTGGAACATCGCCATCGCCGTATCGGCGGTCCTGCTGTTCGCCGGTTCGTTGTGGCTGGTCCGGAGTCAGACGACCGTGCAGGACCGGTCGTACATGCGGGCCATGATCCCGCACCACTCGATCGCGATCCTGACGAGCGAGCGGTCGAACCTCGACGACTACCGGGTGTGCGAACTCGCGGTGGAGATCATCGAGGCGCAGCGTCGGGAGATCGCCGAGATGGACTGGCTGATCGCCGACATCGCAGAGGACGGCCCGGCCGAAACTGCCGAAGCGGCGGAGGAACGCCCAGTGCCCGAGTTCGCCGGGACGAGCAAGAGGTCGTGCGGGTAGCCCGACCGGACATTGCGATAGCGTGTCGGAACTGTGACGGCTGCGACATCTTCGACCCGACGCGCCCGTCTGCTGGTCGGACTGGTCGTCCTCGCGCTCTCGCTCCTCGCGACGGGTCGGACCGCGTCCGCCCACACCGACTTCGATTCGTCGGCACCGGCCGAGGGGGACGTGGTCGACAGCCCGCTCGCCGAGATCGTCGTGAACTTCACGAACCCGGCCCGACCGGCCGGCGACGGGTTCGAACTGCTCGACCCGACCGGCTCGATCCGCACACCGTCCGCGGTTGACGAGACCGACGGGACGTCGTTCATCCTGTCGTTCGATCCGCCGCTGGCGGCGGGCACCTACGGGCTCCGGTGGCAGGTCCGGGCGGGAGACGCCCATCCGATCGACGGCTCGTTCCGGTTCGAGATCGTCGAGACGGCGCCCACCGCGTCGGGCGCGGATGGTGCACCGGCGTCGACGGACGACACACCCACACCGGTCGCCGAGACCGCAGACGATGTGGATCACACGGACATGGACGCGTCGGCGCACGCCTCGATGTCCGACGACCCGACGCCCCCGGAGGCGACCGCGGACGGGGCTCTCGCCGACTTCCTGGCGACCGGATCCGACACCCGCGACGCCGCGACCGCCGGCCGCGTCGGCCGGGCGGTGACCATGCTCGGGACGACGTTCGGGATCGGCGTGCTGGCAGCGCTCGTCTGGACGATCCGCGGGCGCCGCGAGGAACTCGAAACGCAGCTGGCGTGGGTCCGGCTCGCCGGACTCGCGCTCTTCACCGGAGGCCTCATCGAGTTCGCAGCGCTCACCGGCATCGATCCGTCCGCCGGCCTCTCAGCTCTGCTGGCGACGAAGCCCGGTCTGGCGACCGCGCTCAAGATGATCGGAGGGCTGGCGGTGATCATCGGATTCCACCAGCGCGCCGGACGGATCATCGCCCCGATGCACTCGCTCTCCGCAGCGGTCGCCACCGACCTCCCCCGAGATCCGGGTCCGGCGCGCGCTCATCCGGCGCATCCGGTGGGCGACGAGCATCGCTGGTCCCCGACCGCATCGGCCGCCGTCGGTCTCGCCGGCTTCGCGGCGGTGCTGATCTCGTTCTGGTTCGATGGTCACACCGTCACCG
>CAXBAZ010000172.1:0-7283 GCA_963973395.1 uncultured Acidimicrobiaceae bacterium | reverse complement strand
ACCAGTGCAGCCATGAACCTTGCCGCCTCACCACCGGTGGCGGCCCGGTGATCACGTGTCGCACGGGCGGCATTCCCGAGGCGGTCGGCGACCATGCCCTGCTCGTGCCGCACGGGTCGCGTCAGGGCATCGCCGACGCCATCGATCGAGCGCTCGGCGGACTCACCCCGACCCAGTTGCGCCAGCGGGCGCTGGTGGCCCGCGCCTACGCGATGCAGTTCGACCGTGTGAACGTGTTCGATCGCCTGTTCGCCGACACGACTCCGGCGATCGCGGCCTGACACGATCCGGGTCACTACCGAGCGCGCGCCGTCAGCAGCTTCTCGAGTCGTCGCATGCCGAATCGGAAGCCGACGATGCCGACGAGTCGGACGACCGGCGCGAGCAACTGCGGCATGTACGGCACCCGCACGTCTTCGAGCCAGACGAGTTGTGTGCCGACGCCGCTCGGCTCGACGGCGAACTCCGCCCGACCCCGCAGTATCGGCCCGAGCTTGGTGAGCTCGCAGGCACCGGAGCGACCGTCGTCCTCCCAGTCGCAGCGGACCACCTCCATACGGTCCTGGAGCGAGAGTGGGCCCAGACCGGTCCACGCAGTGAGTCGGGTGCCGACCGCCGTCGGGTCGCCGGCGCTCACGTCGATTCTGGTCATCGGCATCCAATCGCCGTGATGTCGCCAGTCGACAGCGCATCCCAGACTGCGCGTGCCGGAACATCGAACGAACGCTGAACCTCGAACCGTACGTGTGCCATAGGGACAGCATGCCGAGCCATGGGCGCGACGACGAGCCGGATCGCAGTTCGGGCCGTACACTTGAGCCCACATACCGTTCCCAGGAACGATTTCGGGGCTGACTGGTTTCGACATCAGAACTGTAGGGCGGGTTTGCGACCCGAGTTGCTCAGACTCGCTAAACGGGGCACCCAAAAGAATTGCCGATGAGCAGTTCGCCTACGCCGCCTGATCTGATCAGGTGACAGTAGGTACATCGTGAGCAGCAATGCCGCACGGGGCCAATCCATCACAGCCCGGCAACAGAAGTGAGGGATGACGGCAGGAAAGACTGCTGACGGCGAGAAAGACCGCTGACGATTCGGAAAGACGATTCGTGGCCCCCCCCTGATTCTTCGATGACGGAGTGAGCAGCCGACCCGCCGGTACACCTGCGTAGGTGTGAAGCGGGAATGGTCGTATCGGGTCCGTGCTCAGACTGTTGGACGGGGGTTCGATTCCCCCCAGCTCCACGAGAATTTTGGCGCATATGCCCTGCTCAGGGCATATGCGCCCTCGTCGTCCTGGGGTCGTAGGACGGAATTCGGACGGATGACAACGGCGGCGCTGCAAACCAGAGTCGGGTGCGTGACGGCCTCGAACGACGTGCACAGACCCCTGCGGTACCCGGTTCGCTACCCTCACGAGGTGGCGGGCGAGCGTGACGGCGAGACGTTCCGGGTAGCGACCTGGAACCTGGAGCGGCGTTCGTCGCGAGCGTGAAGCAGGGCTCCGTTCCAGCAAGAGCGGATGACGCTCGTGGATGCGGACATCTGGGTGTTGACCGAGACGTTCGTCGACCGAGTGCCGGGCGACGGCTTCGACGCGGTGTTCTCGCCGCCCCACCCGGATCGCCGGCCGAACCCTGACGAGCGTTGGACTGCGATCTGGTCGAGTTGGCCGATTACTCCCCTGGACGATCCGGCACCGCACCGTCGCGGTTCCGTGGCGGCCATGGTCACGACGCCGATGGGGTCGCTGATCGTCTACGGCACGGTCATCGCCTACCACTTGGAGCCGGCCCACGATGACGGTCGCCCGGCCCGAGCGTGGGAGGTCCATGCAGCCGAGATCGAGCGGCAAGCTCGGGAGTGGCACCGGATCCGTGAACGGCACCCGGACGTCCCGATCGTCGTGGCCGGCGACTTCAACCAGGCACGTAGCGGCCGCCGCTGGTCGTACGGCACCGAGGCTGCACGGCAGGCGGTCACCAACGGCCTGGCTCGGGCCGGCATGCGCTGTCTCACCGAAGTTGATCTCGTGGACACCGGTGCGATCTCCGACCGGTCGCATGTCGAGCACATCTGCGCAACCGTGGAACTCGAGCAGGTCGGACCGGTGCGAGCGTGGGACCGCGTCGACGAGAACGGCCGCGAGCTCTCCGATCACCCCACTCTGGCGGTCGACCTGGTTTTCCGGTGATCGTCCAATGGGTTCACGCCGCCGGGGGTTCGGGCGGATCGGGTACACCAGGACCTGCCGGCGCCAACGACGTCGCTGGCGACGGGCTCGAGTTAGGGCCCGCGTCGGTCCATTCGTCGATGAGCGCCAGACCGCGGTTGGCACGCCGGTCGATGCCAGGAGATGTTGCACCGGATCGTCGGAGTCGTTCCTCCATGAGATTGATGACATTTGCCGGCTGGCCGCTCGTCTCGGCGAGGTGGCGTGCGGCGGCGGGATGACGGCCAGCCGCAAGGAGGAGGTCGGCGACGAGTTCGTCGACTTGTGGCTTGATGGCCCGCGGCTCTCGCGCAGCTCGCACCGCTTCGTCCCGGTCGTAGAGGGTCGATCGGGCGCCGAGCGAGTCTGGGACGGTGACGGTGAGCAGGGTGACGATCGTGTCGTCGTCGAGGCCATGGGCGCGCAGGACCGAGGCGGTCGCGTCCGCGGATGCGCCAGCGTCGGCCAGGACGATCGCTTGGGCAGCGGGATTATCGACGAAGTCGCCGGCGCGGTGCGTCTCGATGGCGGGGATCGACGCTGCGAGGTGCTCCCAGTCGAGACCGCCGTTGGTGAGGTGTGCGTGGATGATCTCGTCGGTGGTTCCCACACCGACCGGCGTGCGGTACGCCGATGGCTCGGGATCCTTCGGTTGGACCTCTTTGTTGAGGACGGCGGCGATCGGGTTCGGTCGGAGGTCGACGCCGAGTTCGGCCTCGAGCCCCTTGACGATCTGGCGGGCGGTGGTGAGCACCTTCTGCGCGGTGGCCTCGACGAGTTCGACGTCGGCACCGGCCCAGTTGGCGACGTACGGGATTGAGTACGAGCCGGCATCGACCCCGAGCAGGTCACACACCACATAGGCGACGGACTCGGCTTCGACCTCGATCCGATCCCGGGTCATGCCGGGCTCACGCACCTCGGCTTCGTGCATCAGGACGTGACCGAGCTCGTGGATCTGCGTCTTGAGCGCCTGTGCCGGGGCGAGGTCGTCGCGCACCGTCACAGTGCGTTCGATGAAGCTGGTCACGCCCTTGGCACCGGCGGGGCCGTCGAGCGGTCCTCGCTGCAGGGAGTAGCCAGCGGCGTAGATCTGCTCGGCGATCGCGTTCCAGATCTCCGGCGGCGGATCCTGGCCATCAAGCAGCTTGGGTTGTGCCGGCAGGTCGGGCGGGGCGACGAGTTGGCCTTGGTGGAACACCGGGACGAGCTTGAAGCCGACGATTGAGGGTTCTTGGATTTCGCCGGTGTCGGGGTCGAGCTCGCGACGCTTCGATCGCAGCGGCGCGTACACCCGCAGTGCGGTCTCGCCTTTGCGGATGCGGCACACGTTGCCGTCGACGGCGGGGATCTGCTTCCACGTGTGGAACGATGCGACGACACCCTGGGCTCCTTGAGCGGCGAGAAGGAGTTGGTTGTTCGGCGAGTACCGGTGGAACGAACCGGAGATGCGCAGCAGGTTCTGCCAGTCCTCACTGGACGCAACCTTTGCGACCGCGTCGGTGAGCGTGGCGTGGGCGGCAGCGAGACGTTCTTCGTTGGCGGCCCTGGTGTCGTTGGTGGTCCTGGTGTCCATCTCGCCGACGCTGAACCCGTGACGTCACCGATCATCACCCGACCAGCTACCCGTACCGCATGTCACGGTCGACGACGCGAGCAGCCAAGCGTCCCAGCGCCATCGGTGCGACGTGTCGTTGACCAGCGTGCGGGGCGGCATGTCGGGGAGCTGAGCGTCTATCGCTCGCGCCGTATTGTGACCAGATGAGTGACGATGGCTTGGTGGGCGAGATCGTCCATCTCCTGTCCGCCGTGACCTTCCCGCACGCCTACAGCAGCTGGGATCGATAAGCCCCGAGATGCTCGCGGCGCTCGATCTGAACAGCGGTGAGCACATCGCTGCGATCGTCGCTACAGCGTTTCTGGGCGCTGCGCCGACTGCCGTGGACGTCGACGGAAGCGTGGACATGGTGTTCACGAACCTGTCTCCGAACTGCGCGCTCACCGTGGGGTGCGACGAAACCGTGACTGCGGCGTCATTCGAGGTCAAGTCGATGCGCGGCGAATTCCGCCGCTTCTTCAATCAACGCAGCACGAAGATCGGCGACAGCTACGAGACCTCCATTCGTACGATCACCGACATCGCAGGCGAGGCGCAGACGGAGATCCGGCGTGCAGCCGACGCGTTGAGAGCGAAGACTGACTCGGCGCAATCACGCAACATCATGATCATCGTTCACTCGTTCGAACACCTCGCGATTGAGGTGATCGAGCGCCTCTTCCTCTCGCATCTACTAGCCCCGCCCGGCGACGATCTTGACGAAATCGCATCGATCTGGATGGTCTTGTATCCGTCACACGTCGTTCGGTGGGAGCGGTCGCGCCAACGCTGGGTGAACCTCGGAACCGGAGCAGGGACAATCGGGGACCCCGATGCGATCGACTCGTTCGGCGACGTCCTGACAGCGAGCGAGCAGTTGTTCTGCGAGACCTACTGCGCGGGTCGGCAGAGTGCATGGGCCGTGTTCCGAGAGGACGGGCTGCTCTCATGGCGTCAGCCGCCCGAGTCCTCCATTCGTCGCCAGCGGAGCCGTAACGTCACGCCGTGACCGTCATCCTCTGGCTGAACGATGCTCGGCTTGACCGCGTTGGCTGGCGGCTCGACAGCGGCCAGAAGTTCTCGATTGCCGTGCCCGAGCGGCGACTCCGCCTGCATCGCTCGGAGGTCTGTTTGCTGGTCGCCGACAACGGGCTGGTGTGGGAGGGCGACGGCTGGGCCGAGGACGAAGACGCGCCAGGGCGAAGCATCATCGGGGTGGCGCGTATCCGCTCGTCACCACGGCCGACCACCACCGACGACCGCGTCATGATCACCGACTCGCTGCTGGTCGACTCGCTCGAAACCGCCCGAGTTGTGAGGGCAACAGCCCCTAAGCAACGCAATGCCGTTTCGCAGGCACTGCGTGCAGAAGCTGTCGTACTGAGCGGCGAGAGCGAGGCCGCCCTCATGCGGGCGATCGCCAAGCTGCGCCCTGGACTCACCGAGACCATCGAGGAGATGCGCGGCGGCGACGGGTTGCCGCCCGTCAGCGGCGCCACGGGCGAGACGCTCGTGCTGGAGCGGGATGCCGCACGCCTCGCCCTCGCGATCGCAGGCCTGAATCCGAACGGGCTAAGCGACATCGACGCGGTCAGTGAGGCAGGCTTCCTGTCGAGCCTGGCCTACGAAACACCCGAGGACGCACTGGTGTCCCATGATGCGGGGCGTTTCCCCGACTGGATGGCACGCCCGGGCGGACGGCCCGACTGGCTGACGTTCAGCGACGGCGACAACCACCTCCGCATCGGCAACGTCAACAAGACGAAGCTGGAAAACGTCCTCGGTGTCGACCTCATCTACCACCACATCGAGGCCGACACGCTCGTGCTGGTGCAGTACAAGCGGATGCGGAAAGACGCTCAGGGTGAGTGGTTCTACCGCACCGACGACCAGTTGGAGAAGGAACTCGAACGGATGCGCAAGGTCGACGCAGTCATCGCCAAGGACGCCTCCACGCCACGTACCTGGCGGCTGCATCCGCGCGGCTGCCTGCTCAAGCTTGTGCGCCAGCCCAAGCAGTTCGATCCGCGTAGCGATCAGCTGTTGCAGGGCATTTATCTTCCGCTCGAGTACCTGGACGGGCTGCTGGCCGATCCGTGCACGCAGACCAAAGGCAAGTCGCGCCGCCTCGGCTACAACACGATCGACCGCTACCTGACCAACGACCTGTTCGTATCGCTCGTGCGACAGGGCTGGATCGGGACACGTGGAGCCACCACCAAGGCAGTCAGCGCCGTCATCGACGCCGCAGTGAGAGGTGGCCGCTCAGTGATCCTCGCCGAGGAGTGGGGTGAGGAGACTGGGGCGAAGCGCCGCCGCCTTCCGTCCGCTGACTGAATCGACCTAGGCAACCTCTGCCCGAGGAGCGCTGCTTCAGCCGGGACGCCAGGTCGCATGAGCCGCCTGGTAGGCGGTCGGCGCGGCAGGGTGCGCCAAGGGCAGCCACGACAACGGAGCGCCGCCAACCGTGATGTCGATCGTTGTGCTATAGCCGTCGACAGCCAGCTTGGCAATGGCGGGGCGTTCGTCTGCCAAGGCGGTGAACACGCGCAGGGCCGCGTTGCCGAGGGTCACGACCAAATCGGGTTCCGCGAGAGCGAGTTCGCCACGCAGCCGTGGCAGATGACCGGCGATCGCCTCATTTACAATCTGGTTCTCGGACGGATGCGACAGCAGTTCGGCCCCGGGCAGCCCGAGTCGTACCGCGAATGGCCCGTACACCGCGTCGACGACCTTCTGCATGCCAGTCGATGCGCGATAGATGTCGAGACAATCGGTGATCCACGTCTGCGCTCGGTCATAGCTAAGGCGGTCGAGGATGTTGGTCACGACCCAATCGCCCGACGGACCGTTCAGCCCGGCGGCCGGCTCGGCACGACCCCATTCGTCGCGCCACCTGACTCGGTGCCGCCACGCATCGACGCGACCGGCTTCGTCCTTGCCGTCCCAGAACGGTTCGGGCTCGTTGTCGACAGCAAGCGCTCGGACGAAGCGCGCGCCCGCACCGAGCGGCGGGGTCCACTTGACATGCAACGCGCTCGGGTACGCGCCCAAGATGAACAGCGGTCGCCGATCGGATGCAGATGGCTTGCAGGGCGTGACTTCCTGACCAAACGGGAACGTGAGCACCGCGCCATCGTGCCAGTCAGCGACGACGCAACATCACGGTGTGGAGTCGGCAACGGTCGACCACTGTTCGGCGCTTGGCGAATCGGTCGACCTGGCCGAACTTGTGGTCAGACGTAGACGAGGCCGATGAGATGGCACGACCCTCGATCCCACGGTCGAGGGCGCCATCGACCTGGGTGTCGGCCGAATGCTGATCGAGTCCGAAACGCGCCGTGAAAATCAGCCTTCTCTGACACACCCCCGCGCGCATGATGGCGCCATGAGCGACGTCCACTCCGAGATTGCTGACGCAGCCGCAGCCATCGAGACCCAACGCGCCGAGCTCGAACCCGCCGCAGCCGAACT
>CAXBAZ010000171.1:0-7283 GCA_963973395.1 uncultured Acidimicrobiaceae bacterium | reverse complement strand
GCGTGTTTCACGTGGAACCTCCGCCGGTCGGCTGGCTGGTGACGGGGGAGTTCGTTCCACGTGAAACACACGCGGCATCCAACTGGGCACTGGGTCCGCCCTTCGCGTCCACGCCTGGTGCGCTCCCCTCGTGCGCCGCCCATTGCGACTACCAGCGCCCCACGCCATCGGGCTTCGATCAGATGCACACCGGAACCCGTTTCACGTGAAACCCTCGGTCGTCGAGGACGCCAACGTCAACGTCCCATACGATCCCGCCCCAAGCCGATACGTCGCACGTACAGCCGCATCCCCGGCGCTGGGTCATGACCAGCATGGAGGTCAGTCCGTGACGACATCGTTTCACGCGCAACCAACTTCGGACGGCCTCCTCGGAGACCGCGACGCGTTGCACGTGTCGCCACCGGCCTCGACTGCGCTCGGTACCCGAGCATCGCCCAAACGGATGGGAACGCCAGCGTTCGTCGATGCCCGGCCGCCGGTGCCACACCGCGATCCGCCGGCCGCTTGACACGAGCACCACGTCCACCGACCGCTGGCGCCCCGCCTCCCATCACGGCCGACGCGATACGTCACACGGTGCGCATCGATACCCTCGAGCGTGTGTTCCACGTGAAACATGAGTCGGCATCGTTCCATCACGTGCTTGGTCACATCGGGGGCGCACCGCACTGCCCCGCTGACCACGGGGTGACGCGGTCAGGCGGCGTCGGCCGGCGCATGAGGTTCCACGTGAAACCGGCGTTCGGGCACCCCCGTCCCGCCCGAGCGGGCATCACATCAGTCCCGCGGTGCGGCCCGAGGGTCGGCCGCTCGGCGACGGAACACGCTCACGTGACCGACCGCTCGGCGCTCGACACCGAGTGCATCCATCAGTTCGGCGTTCCACCGGTCACCCGACGGCGGCTCGCTGATGACCACCCGGCCGTCGGGCCCGATCAGTGCGCAGCCCATCGACAGCGTGCGCGACGGGGGACCGAAGCCCCGTGCCGTTGCCACCTCGAACGGTAGACGGCCGCTCTCGACCTCGGCGATGAGTTCCGACACGTCGCCCTCGATCACCTCGACGTGGTCGAACCCGAGACGCAATGCCGCTCGCCGCAGGAAATCGGTGCGCTTCTGCCGCCGATCGATCAACGTGATCGTGCAGTCGCGATACGACTCGGCGAGCACGAGCCCGGGCAGGCCACCGCCGCTGCCGAGGTCGACGAGGCGGCTCCCGGGCTCGATCGGACCGACCGCACGCACGAATCCGAGTGCGTGCTCGGCCGCCTGCTCGACGGGACGTCCGCCGAAAAAGCCGAAACGCTGCGCATCGCGCAGCGTTTCGAGCAGGCCGTCGTCCATCCGGGGAATCCTACGGATCTCGGCGGACGGACGGTGTGTTCGTGATCAGGCTGGGGTGATGACCACCCGACGACTCGGGTCGTCGCCTTCGGAGTGACTCGTGACGCCGTCGATCTCGATGATCGCGTCGTGGACCGCCTTGCGATCACTCGAGGGCATCGGCTCGAGCGCCTTCGGGGTGCCCGTCTCGATCACCTGCGCCGCGACCTTCGCCGCGAACCCCTCGAGCGCGACACGGCGCTTCTCGCGATAGCCGCCGACGTCGATCCGCAGGCGGGTCTCGTGATCACCGAGGCGTCGTTGTGCCGCGACCCGCACGAGATCCTGAATCGCCGTCAGGGTGCGTCCGCCCGGGCCGACCATGAGGCCGAGTTCGCCACCGGTGACCCGGACATCGAGATCGGTGCCGTCGACGGTGAGCTCGGTGTCGGCCCCTTCGACACCGAATGCCTCGGTGAGCTGGGTCATGAACGCCACGGCGGCGTCGCCCACCTCCTGCGGGGTGACATCGGATTCGGGACGGTCGTGCTCCATACGCTGGTTCTCCTTGTTCTGACGCGACGGCTTCGGCCGGGACGGCTGCTTCTTGGACTCGGACACCGGCTGCTCGGCGCGCTCCGACGACACCTCGTCGGACGCTGACGATTCGGACTGATCGCCGTCGCCCTGTGACCGTCCACTCGACTTCTTGGCGCCGTCACGCTTCTGGTTGCGGCCGCGTTGGCGACGCTCCTGCTTCGGTCGGACGGCCGTCGGCTTGACGCGGGCGCGCACACGGGCTTCGCCACGCACTCGGCCGAAGAGACCGGACTTCGGCTCTTCGAGGACCTCGAACTCTGCTTCGTCTGCGGCGACGCCCAGTTGGTCGAGCGCCACATCCTGCGCCTCGGCGACCGTTTTGGCGGTGGTTTCCACCCATTCCATCGTGTTGTTCTCCTGCTCCTGGTTTGGCGCCGACGACTAGTTGCGCTTGCGGCGGTTGTTCGATGCCGGTCGGCCACCCGGGCGACCGGCGGGACGCTGACCCGACTTGGCTGACGGCGTGGGTCGATTCTTCGGCGGGGTCGTCCGCTTGGACGGACGCACCGCGGGTTCCGACTGATCGGCACCCTTGCCCTTCTTGCCTGCTGGTCCTTGCTTGGCCGGCTGCTTCTTGGCAGTGTCGTTCTTGCCGCCCTTCTTGGCGTCGGCGAGGTCGCGACGGGCCTGCGCGAGCGGGCCACCCCCACCATCGGCCTTGGCCAGCTCACGGGCACGCTCACTCGCGGCTTGGGCCTGGCGACCCAGCGACTCATCGCTGCCGTAGAAGCGCTTCGTGATGTAGTACTGCTGGAGGATCCGGAGGATCGACTGGACGATGTAGTACACGACCAGGCCGAGCAGGAAGAAGATCTGGAACACGGCGAACACGACCGGCAGGTACTGCATCAGCTTCTGCTGGGTCTCGGACATCGTGGGGCTGACGGCGGCGCGGGCGGCGACCATCCGCTGCTGGAAGAAGTAGAGACCGCCGAGTACGGCGACGATCCCGGCGTAGACGAGACCGCGTGCGAAGTCCTGGCTCAACATGTCCGACGGCGACACCGCCAGGTCGAGGCCGAGCGACGACATCTCGGTCGATCGGGCCAACGAGTCGTACAGCTCGGAGGTGTGCGAGAGGTAGCGCGGCATGAAGCCGATCGGTTCCGAAGGGTCGACGTTGCCGGCGTTGAGCACGGCCCGGGCGACGAGAGCGTTCCCCCCTGCCGGCTCGTAGGTCATGCCGGTCAGGATCCGGAACATGATGATGAACACCGGCATCTGGGCCACCAACGGCAGGCACGACGCCATCGGGTTGACCTTGTGCTCCTGGTAGAGCTTCATCATCTCTTCGTTGAGCTTCTGGCGGTCGCCCCGATGTTCGTTCTGCAGTCGGCGCATCTCGGGCGCCAGTCGCTGCATCTCGAGCATGCCTTTGGTGCTCTTCAGGATCAGCGGCGTGACGAGCGCCATCACGATCACGGCGATCAGGCCGATCGCCGAGGCATAACTCCCGGTCAGGGCGTAGAGCCAGGCCAGTACGTCGGCGGGCCACTCGAAGATGCCAGCGATCATCATGAATCCTTCTCGACGGAATGAGCGTCACGGGGGAGGGGGACCGGGTCGAAACCGGACGGGCCGAACGGACGGCACCGCAGCAATCGACGGATCGTCAGCCACAGACCACGCCCTGCGCCGTGGACCGAGATGGCCTCGTGGCCGTACTCGGAACAGGAGGGAAAGTAGCGGCACGGTGAGAGGCGACCCTCGGCACCGCGCTGGTACCAGACGATCGCCCGGAGCATCATGCCCTGGAGTCGACCGGTGGGGATTGGGTCGAGGAGCGGAGCAGCGCCACCAGCGCAGCCGTCTCGGCCCTCAACTGATCGAACGAGTGTTCGAGCAATCGTGGACGGCCCCCGATCATCAGCAGTCCCGGCGGCAGGGACTGCTCCCGATCGAGTTCGGTCAGGATCGCCCGCAGCCGTCGACGGATGCGATTCCGCTGGACCGCCGGACCGAACGCGCGACTGAAGGCGAACGCTACACATGTTGCGGTCGAGTCGGGGTCTGGACACCAGGTACACCACAGGGCTGATCGCCGAATCCGCGTGCCGTCACGCGCCAACCGTTCGAACGTGGCGCGTTCGCGGATTCGATGGATCAAGCCGACAGTCGGGCGCGGCCCTTGGCGCGACGGTTCTTGAGCACGGCACGACCGGCGCGTGTGCTCATCCGGGCGCGGAAGCCATGCTTCTTCGCACGGCGGTGGGTGTTGGGTTGAAATGTACGCTTCACGTCGTCCTCCTCGGGAACCCGGCGGGATGCAGTGCCGGGTCGACACGATCTGGTGCAGCGAGACGCGCAGCGAGTACGCGATCTCGACCTGACAAGGCTACGGCCCGCCGGGCACTCACGGCAACCAGCCCGAAAATGTCGCCGGACCACGGTTTCGGAGGCTCGTGCGATCGTGCTAGGTTGCGACGTCCACGCCCGTCGAGTAGTTGTCCACAGTTGTGGACAACCGTGTGGAACGTCAGTGCGGGTGTTTCCGGAGGTCCGAGGGTGAGTGATCAATTCGAGGTGTGGACGGCTGTGGCCCAGCTGCTCCGTGCCCAGCTCACCGAATCGGTCTGGTACTCCACGTTCTCCGAGGTCGTTCCCCAGATCGTCGACGACAGCAACACCCTCGTGATCCAGGTACCGAGCACGTTGGCTCGCGACCGGATCCTCACGCGGTACGGCCCGCTCATCACCGACGCGCTCGCCGAACTCGGCCGCGACGACTGCCGATTCGACGTGATCACCGGCGAAACCGAGCACGTGATCCACGAATCACCCGATCGGGTCGACCAACCCGCCGACCAGGTCGCCACGACGTCCGGCGAGGTGGGACCGAGCGCCGCAGAGAAATCCGACGCGCTCGACGCGGCCGGCCTGAACCCGCGTTACACGTTCGAGACGTTCGTGAAGGGGGCGTCGAACCAGTTCCCCCTCGCCGCCGCACTGCGAGTGGCCGAAACCCCCGCCCGCAGCTACAACCCGCTGTTCATCTACGGCTCCGCCGGTCTGGGCAAGACGCACCTGCTGCACGCGATCGGTCACTACGTGCACAGCAATTACCAACATCACGTCGTGCGATACGTGTCGACCGAGACGTTCATGAACGAGTACGTCGACGCGATCCGCTCCAACTCGATGGCAGGGCTTCGACGCAAGTACCGCGAGATCGACGTGCTGCTGATCGACGACGTCCAGTTCCTCGAGGGCAAAGAGGGTCTCCAGGAGGAGTTCTTCCATACGTTCAACTCGTTGCACGGCGCCAACAAGCAGATCGTGATCTCGTCCGATCGGATGCCCGACGCGATCCCGACGCTGGAAGAGCGCCTGCGCGGCCGGTTCAAGTGGGGCCTGATCACCGACATCCAACCGCCCGATCTCGAGACCCGGCTGGCGATCCTGCGCAACAAGGCCGAACGCGAACGGGTGCAGGTGCCGGCCGAGACACTCGAGTTCATCGCCACCAACATCTCCACGAACATCCGCGAGCTCGAAGGAGCCCTGATCAGGGTGACGGCGTTCGCGAGCCTGAGCGGCGAACCGATCACCACCGAGCTCGCACAACAGCAGCTCGCCGACCTGCTCACCAACACCCCGCCCAAGCCGCGCACCGACGCCGAACTGCTCGACGAGATCGCCGCCATCCTGGGGTTCGAGGTCGAGGCCCTGAAAGGCAAGAGCCGGCAGCGGCCGCTCGTGACCGCCCGCCAGATCGCGATGTACGTGTTCCGGGAGTTCACCGACCTGAGCTATCCGAGCATCGCGAGGCTCTTCGGCGGTCGCGATCACACCACGGTCATCCACGCCGTCGAGAAGATCGCCAGGCAGATGGGCGAACGCCAGGCGATCTACGAGCAGGTCACCGACGTCCTGCAGAAGCTGAAACTGTCATGAGCACCGCTGTCGCATCGGCCGCGCAGGTGAAGATGCGCGCAGGGGTGTGGACGACACCAGGGACAACACGTGGTCGCCCGGTGGACAACCGGGCGTCGTCCACCGAATCACACCGGCGTCATCCGCGCGGTGTGGACGCACGGGGACAACAGCGCGCGGCCGGGCAGACGCCCTACGCTGGTGGAATGAGGAGTTGTCCCCAATCCACAGCTCCTACTACTACTTCTAATTCTGTACATCACATATTGGGGAGAAGAGCCGCGCTGTGAAGTTCCGTTGTGAACGAGAGATCTTGGCCGACGCACTGGCCACCGCCGGGCGAGCTGCCACGAGCCGAACGGGCACGTTGCCGGTGCTGTCGGGTGTTCGTCTCGATGTCAATGACGGTGAGCTGACCGTCACCGGTACCGACCTCGAACTCACGATCCGGCTGTCGGTACCCGTCCACAGCGATCGCGACGGTTCGGCGGTGGTTCCCGCTCGTCTCGTCGCCGACATCGTGAAAGCCCTGCCGGCGGGTGCGGTCGAAGTCAGCGTCGACGACGACGAGATGTCGATCAGCGCCGGCCGATCGCAGTTCTCGGTCCGCCCGCTCTCGTTGAGCGACTACCCGGCCCAGGTCGAACCCGACGCGGAGCCCGTCACGCTCTCGAGCGAGCAGGTGTCCGACGCGCTCCGCCAGGTCGTGCGGGCCGCGTCCACCGACGACGCCCGTGCCGTGCTGACCGGCGTGTTGATCGCCGCCGAGGACGACGGACTCAAGATGGTGGCCACCGACTCCTACCGGCTCGCCGTGCGCGACCTGCCGCAGTCGTCGATGTTGGGCGCCGGCCAGAAAGTGCTCGTGCCGAGTCGTGCCCTGGCCGAACTCCAACGGATCGTCTCGAACGGCGACGAACTCACCGTTCGACTCGGAGCGCGCGAAGCGGTGTTCGAAGCCGGCGAGACCCGACTGACGACTCGTTTGATCGAGGGCGAGTACCCGAACTACCGCAACCTGTTGCCGTCGTCGTACCCGAACATCTTGACCGTGGGGCGCGAAGCACTGCTCGAAGCGCTACGGCGTGTGAAGATCCTGGCGCAGGATTCGACCCCGGTGCGGCTCACGTTGGGTGCCGACACCCTGCAGCTGACGGCGATCACCCAAGATGTCGGCAACGCCGCGGAGGAGATCGACGCCAGCTACGAGGGTGCGGAGATGACCGTCGCGTTCAACCCCGACTACCTGGCCTCGGGCATCGACGCCGTCGAGGGTGACGAGGTCACGTTGGCCACGATGGATCCGATGAAACCGGCCGTGTTGCGCGGCGTGGGCCACGACGACTATCTCTACCTCCTGATGCCGGTGCGGGTGCCCTGACCAGGGCCCGAGCTGATGCCGGTGCGGGTGCCCTGACCAGGGCCCGAGCTGATGCCGGTGCGGGTGCCCTGACCAGGGCCCGAGCTGATGCCGGTGCGGGTGC
>CAXBAZ010000170.1:0-7301 GCA_963973395.1 uncultured Acidimicrobiaceae bacterium | reverse complement strand
CGCGACACCGGTCATCTCGCCGACGGCGAACCGGTCGTCGTCGGCGATCACGGCGCCGTCGACGGCGGAGCGGGTGGTGACCCGACCGTAGAAGTCGACGGAGGTCACGGTGTCGCCGGACGCGCCGACGCCCAGGTGCTCGAGCGCGATGCCGCCCGGTGCGATCACCGTCGGCGCCCAGGTGTCGGTAGGCCACCGGACGAGCGTGCCGTCACCGTGCACGCTGACCAGCGCGCCGGCGACCTCGTGCACGGCCACGATCGGACGGTCGGTCGGTGTCTCTCCGGAGGTGATCGGCTGTCCGTCGTGCGACCAGAGGTCGAGAGCCGGCCCGTCCCACACCGCGATGGCTGCGTCGGTGGCCACCCACGACGGGGCATCGAGCAACATGCCGGCGTCGATCGTCGCCTGCGGTTCGAACGACGTCGGGTCGAGGACGACGATCCGGTCCTCCCGTTCGAAGGGGTCGTCGCCGACGCCGATCGACACGGCGAGTCGTCCCGATGCCGACGCATCCGCGTCGAGCAGGGTCGCCCCATCGCCCAGGTCGATCGTGTGGACCTGGCGCTCACCATCACGCAGCACCACGAGATCGGCGCTGTCCTGGACGGGCACCACGATCGTCTGGTCGGCGAGCAGTGCCAAGCGCCCAGAGTGTGCGTTGTCCGTCAATCTCAGTGGACCGGCGCCGAGGCCGTCGACCCAGGCCAATGCCCCGGCCGGCGTGTCCGCGACGAGCACCCCGTTCGGGCCGCCGGTGTACGCGAGGTCACGAATCGAGAGGTCGGCGGGCAGCTCGTGCTCGCCCGCGATCGATCCGGTCGTCATATCGAACGACCGGATCTGCGGGACCCCCGAGGTCGCCACGGCGAGCGTGGTGCCGCTGCGGAGAGGCTGGGCTGGTCGCCGGACGAACACGCGGCCAGCGCTATGAGGGTGGTCCCGATCAGGACGCGAGGAATCACGACCGCGAAGTTACATCTGGTGCATCGCTGCTCGTCGGCGGGCGAGCGGACTCGGTGGGATCGAAGGCGTTCACCGTGTCCATCGCTCCGACCGAGCACGTCCGGTGCCATGCTCCGCTCGGGAGGCGACGACATCGCATATCAGTTCACCCAGTCGCGCCGCATTCGCCGCTGCGTCGTGTTCCGCGCGTATCAGCGCCGATCCGTTCCCCGCGAGTCGGATCCTGAGTTCGGCGTCGCTGACCAACCGTTCGAGGGCACGGTGGAGTTGTTCCGGTTCGCCGACCGGAACGAGCAGGCCGGTCTCACCGTCGCGCACGATTTCGCTGATGGCGCCGACGTCGGTGGAGATCATCGCGAGTCCGGCGGCCCCGGCTTCCGGGAGCACCATCGGAAGACAATCGCCACGGGTGGGTAGGCAGAACACGTCGCACCGGTGGTAGAGATCGATCAGCTCTGGGCTGTTCGGACGCATGTCGTTGTGAACCGTGACGCCGTCGATCGGTGCCAGCGGTGTGGGAGTCGCGAGGTGCAGCTCGACGCCTGCACCGTGGTGCGAGCGCAGGTGGCCGAATGCGGCAAGGAGTTCGTCGCCGCCCTTCCGGGCGAGGTTGCCGCCCACGAAGAGAATCCGCACGGGTTCGTTGCCTCGTTGGGCGGCGCGCTCCTCTCGTCCCCACCGGGAGATGTCGACACCCGGTGGGATGACGGTCACGTTGCCGGCGTCGACACCGTAGTCAGCGACCAGACCGCGCTTGGTCCAGTGGGCCCAGGCGACGAGGTGGTCCGCGCGTTCGAAGCATCGTCGATTGAGCCACGTCTTCAACCGCTCGACCGGAGCCGGGCCGGTCGAATGCGCATACTGCTCGCCGAGTTCGTCGTACTGCAGCGGGGTCGCGTCGAGCGACACGATGGTCGGGACCCGGCCCGTCGCCCGTCCGAGGAAAACGGCCGGGACCTGCGTGTGGACGAAGACCGCGTCGCGTTCGTGGCGGCCGAGCGACCGCAGCCCCCGGCGGGCCCGCAGCCCGGCGCGCACCGTCCAGTTGCCGAATCCCGGGACACGAGCGGCCCAACCGTCGACGTCGTACTCGACGCTCACGAAGGTCGGCTCGAAGCCCGGGAGCTCGGGCAGGAGACGTCGGAGGTTCTGTCCGTGCGTGACGTGACCGAGCGTCTGCTCCAGGACGACGTCACATCGGCATGTCTGCGTTCTGGAGAGGTCGCCCATCCCCGGCGAGAGTACTGTGTGGGTCGACCGTCGGCCGGATGGGCCGATCGGACTCGACGCCGGGGAGCCTCCGTCGTCGTCGGGTCGGAGCGGAGGTCGACCATGACCGGCCGTTGGAGTGTTCGCGTTCATGCACCGTGCTGCGGGTCGAGATGCAGGTAGAACGCGTTCCAGACGAAGCTCGCGAAGTGTGTGCCACCCATACGTGATGGTGGTGTCGCTGCGGCCGTCCGCATCAGTGGTCGATGATGAGGTTGTCCCAGTGCAACGTGTAGGCGTTGGCGACCCCTGGTGACTTGTCCGGGTTGTAGAGGTCTTGTTGCAAAACCACCCGCACGCCCCCGGAGGGGATGCTGCCCTGGTAGTTGTACACCTCCGGTCCGGTCCCGCCGTCGATGGTGACCCGCAGACCGGTCCCGGTGTTCTCCACGCAGTGCTCGTAGCGGGTCGCCTTGTCCGACCCGGCGCTCCATGCCAGTCCGTTGATGTCCTGCACCGACTGGCCGATCTGGACGCGGGGCTTGCCCTTGCCGAACTCGACCATCAGGGTTTCGTCGGTCGGGTGGATGCCGTACTTGCCGGGGCCGTCGGGTGAGAAGCGCGACGCGACGTAGTCGAATCGGCCGTTGTTGGCTTCGAAGGTGTCGAGTGGGACGACGACGAGTTGGGTCCAGTGGCGTGATCCGAGGTCGGTGCGGTTCTGGTCCCAGCAGATGCGGTCGACGTCGTCGAATTCTTGTTTGGGGGCGAAGTCGACTTGGGCGTAGTGGTTGGTGTTGAAGGTGGTCATCATGTGTTCGCGGCACCAGTACACGACCGGGTCGCGCATGCCGGGGTAGTACGTCTTGCCGTCGATGCGGGTCGGGTTGGTGATCGTGCGTCCCGGTTCGGGGGCGCCGCAGCTGGTGTCGTGATCGCCGATCCAGGTGTCGTCGGTCGGATTCGCCGTCCACGCGTGGTGCACCGCGTAGTCGAACCGATCCAACGACGCCGGCGTGTCGAACGTCTCCATGAATCCGGGGGAGGCAGCGGTCACCGGGCTGTCGTCACCGATGCGGTCGAAGGCCACGGGAAGCGAGCCGGCCGTGAGCAGCACGGCGAAGAACACGATCGAACGCAGCAACGTACGCGGCGCGATCTGGGGAGTTCGGGAGTTCGGCATCGGGAACCTTTCTGGATATTCGACGCGGCCAGCATCCGCTGACTTCTTCGACCCGAACGAGGCTACCCCACATTACGATTCGATGACGATCATCGAATCGTAATGTTCGAACGATCGTCACACGCCCGCAGTGCGACGTCTGATCTGGCCGCTCGCCTGACGAGAGTTTTGAATCGATTCAGCCCCGAGATGTCGGGCGATGTCGATCGTCGCCATGGTGTCGCCATGGTGTCGCCATGGCGAGCATCCCGACTACGCTCGCCTACTTGGTGCGGTCATGGCTGTCGAGTGAGAACAGGCACCGCCATCGTCGTCGCCGGTCGGACGACGTGAGGATCGACACGGAGGGCGGGACGGCATCGTGAGCGGACAGACAGTCGACGGGCGTCACGCGACGGACGACGACCCGGTCGTCGTCATCGGCACGGGTCCGAGCGGGGCTGCTGCCGCTGCCCGGCTCGTGGGCCACGGCGAGCGGGTCCTCGTCCTCGATGCCGGCGGCAAGCCTCCCCGAGGCGTGGTCGTCAAGATGGCGGGCAACACCATGTTCAGGTGGCAGGACAAGTCCGGACTCCGTACGGATCGGCTCGCATCCGAGTCCGACGACGTGATGTGGTTCTCGACGCTCGGTCTCGGGGGCTTGTCGAACTACTGGACCGGTGCGGTGCCACGCTTCGCCCCCGCCGACTTCAGTGAAGGCGGGCGTCTCGACGAGCGGTTCGCCTGGCCGATCTCTTACGACGAAATCGAGTTGTATTATCGAGCGGCCGAGCAGTACCTCGACGGCACGGCGGGCACGTCCATTCGAGGCGTGCCACGAAACGTACTCCGACACCGGTACCGCGAGCCTCGCGACTGGACCCGGATCATGGAGGCTGCCGATGGCCGGCTCGGAGCGATCCCCCTGGCGAAGGGTGCGCCGTGGATGGTGGCGCGTCGTGGCGTCGAATTCGACAGCTACCACTGCATCCTCGGTCCGGTGTCCACCGACTCGTCGTTCGAATTGCGGCTCGGGGCCGTCGTCGAACGCCTGCGCTGGTCGCCGCATGACGGCCGTGTCACGGAGGTCGAGTACGTGGACATCGCGACGAGACAACGACGTCGGGTTCCAGCGCGCGCCGTTGTCGTGGCAGCAGGGGCGATCGACACGGCGATGATCCTTCGCCGTTCGGTGTCGGCCGACTTCCCAGCAGGAATCGGCAATACCTACGGCCTGCTCGGAACGCACCTCCACGATCATCCGCGGGAGTGGTGGCGAGCCGAGCTCGAGCGGCCCATGCGGGCGCTCGCGCATCCCCTGTACCTGAGTCGCCCCGATCATGACGACAGTGATCCGCTGATGGCGGTGGCGCACACGATCGGACTCGCCTCACCGCGCCTACGGCCACGCACCTGGGTGCGCGGCACGGTCGCGTCGGCGGGTGTCCAGGTTTTCGGCACGATGATCCCGGAGCCCGAACATCGCATCGACTTCGACCCGAGGCACGACCCGATCGATGCGCGGCCGCGCATCCGACTGCGATACGACCAACGCGCGCTCGACAACCTGACATCGGCGCGGAGCCGTCTCGTCGAGGTGTTGTCCTCGGCCGGCCTGTCGATAACGATCCCGGGCCCGTTCGCCCCGGTCGTCCCAGGGACGTCCGTCCACTACGGGGGCACCGCCCGGATGCACGCTCGGCCGGAGCTGGGAGTCGTCGACGCCCACAGCAAGATCCACGATGTCCCCAACGTCTACGTCGGTGACATGAGCGTGTTCACGACCGGACCGGAGAAGAATCCGACCCTGACCTCGATGGCACTCGCGATCAGGGCTGCCGACCACCTGGTGTCCCAATCGTGAAGTCGTCGATGACGGTCGGAAAGACATGTTGTCGCGCCGGAGCTAGGCTGGCCACCCCGTGAACGTCTCGGTAGTTCGGACCGCACTCGCCGGATCGCTCGTCGCCATCCTGCTCGCGTCGAGCGCTTGTGGTCAGACCGAGCTGCCACCGGCCCGCAGCGTCGTCGACGACGGGTCGACGCCGGAGTCCAGCGAGCCGGTCGCGGTCTCCTCGACGACCGAGGTCCCCGCGACCACGACGGATCCGTCGGAGCCCTCGGTGACGACGCCGTCGGCCTTTGCCATCTTCGCGCCGAGCACGACGACGCCGTCGGTGACGACGCCGTCGGTGACGACCGCCGACGTACCCGATGCCGCGGTGGCCGACTGGGAGGACATCACCACCAGCCTGGTCGGGATCGAGTCCACGTGCGGCAACGTGTCCTTCCTCGCCGCCGATCCGGCGTCGGACGACGTCCTGGTCAACATCGCCCGATTCGGGCTGTTCACCTTGGCCGACGACGCCACCGGATGGTTCCCGATCGGCGCGGACGGGGACCGGATCGACCACCGGACCCAGTGGATCGAGTTCGATCCCGAGGTGCCGCCGCGGTACTGGGTCAGCGGTGCCTACGGCGACGGTGTGTTCAGGACCGATGACGGCGGCGCGACGTTCGCGCGGTTGCCGGGGATCGACCATGTCGATCGCGTGGCCGTCGACATGACCGACCCGGAACGTCGGACGCTGCTCGCGGGTTCGCACGAGGACCGTGCGCTGTGGAAGTCGACTGACGGTGGCCAGACGTGGACCGACATCTCGCCGTCGTTGCCCTTGGGGTCCGGGTTCTCGTCGGTGCCCGTCGTGCTCGCCCCCGACGTCTATCTGCTCGGCACGTACCGAAGCGATGGCGCCGGCATCTTCCGCAGCGAGGACGGCGGCCAGAGCTGGACTCGGATCTTCGACGACGAGGGGATCGGTGCTCCGGTCGTGACCGAGGACTTCATGGCGTGGAACCGCGGCAGCGGTGGTCTCGTGGTGAGCACCGATGGCGGTGTCAGCTTCGATGCGCCGGGTCCGAGTCCGGGACGTCCGTCGCCGACGTTGGTCCGCGGCCCGGGCGGCACGCTCGTCACGACGTTCGAGCAGGGTGTCGTCGTCACTCCGGATCTCGGCAGGACCTGGGCGGTGGTCGGACAGCCGCTGCCGTTCGAAGCTGATGGTGTCGCGTATTCCGCGGCCCGCGACGAGCTCTACGTCTGGCGGCACTCGTGCGAGTTCGGCGAGCAGGGAAACCCGGTGGCGCCTGCGTCGATCCTGCGGGCGACGGTCGAGGCGACGGAGTGACCGATGTCCGCCGTCGACCGAGCGTTCACCAGGTCGCGTAGCCCTTCTTGCCGACCAGCGACCGGCCGAGGCGCAGCGTCGAGTACAGGTAGGGCACCGAGACGAACCCCTGCTCCTTGAGTTGTCCCTTGCGGTTCGTCGAGTACCAGTTCGGGAAGAACGTGATGCCGCCACCGTTCATGACGAAGGGGTCGGCGTACGGCGCCGACACCTCGCCGAAGGTGAACGAGAGCATCGGCCGTGCCCGCTCCGACCCGTTGTGCATGCCACGGTGCCATGTCGTCGACAGGCGTACCAGCACGTCGCCCTTGCTCATCTGAATGCGCGTGCTGCGCCGCCAGAGACGGTGGGTGCAGAACTCCCAGAAGCGGTAGAAACGGCGGTGCGTGGCCGGCAGCATGTCGATCGCACCGTTGACGAGGTCGGTGTCGACCACGGCCACGTTGAAGATCAGGAACTCCTCCACGTAGAGGCCGTCCGCGTGGTAGTGCTGATCGTGGCTCCCCGGCAGGTTGAAGTTCATCGTGACGCGCAGACGGTCGAACGCATCGGGATCGCGCGTGCGCGCGATGTCGAGCACGCCGGCGCGGTCGAGCGCTTCGTACACGAACCGGGCACCTGCGCCCGGATAGCAATTGAGGTGGCCGCTGACCGTCCCCCCGCCCGTGAACATCTGCCCCCGCTGCACCAGCTCGTCGTACCTGGTCTGCAGCGCCGCCGCCAGCTCGCCGAGGCGCTCGTCGTCGACGACGCCGGGCAGGACGACGAACCCGTCG
>CAXBAZ010000169.1:0-7304 GCA_963973395.1 uncultured Acidimicrobiaceae bacterium | reverse complement strand
CGAACTCGTCGCCTCCGCGCTCGAGATGGCCGTCGCCACTCGCGGCGGCCGCGTCGATGAGGTGATCTTTCACAGCGACCGCGGATCGCAATACACCTCGGCCGACTTCGGTGACTTGTGCACCAGCCTCGGTGTCGTTCAGTCGATGGGTGCGACCGGGGTGTGCTGGGACAATTCGGTGGCGGAAAGCTGGTTCGGGACGATGAAACGAGAGCTCGCCAACCGGCGCCGCTGGACCACCCGCGCCGACGCCCGAAGGGACCTGATCCGCTGGATCGAGGGCTGGTACAACGCGCGCCGGCTGCATTCCACCATCGACTACCACTCACCCGTCGACTACGAAGCTAAGTTCAACCGTCGCGGTGACGGCATCGCCGCATAACCAACCCGTCCGTCGAACCGGGTCAACCTCAGTCCGCTGTGATGACTGTTGGGCCCGAGTACGTGCGGATCCGCCTGGCCGCTCGACCCGTCGAGGGACAGGCAAACAAGGCCCTGGTCGAGTTCGTCGCAGTCTTGTGCGGCGTGCGTCGCTCCGCCGTCACAATCGGTCGTGGCCAGACGTCGCGGATGAAACTCGTTGCGATCGACGGCATCAGCGTCCCTCCGTTGACGCTCGATCGATCTGCGGAGCGGGCAACCTGATTCCGGTCCGCGGGATCAGGCCTTCTTGACGAATGCTGCCTTGATCAGCAGTTGGCGTCCATCGACCTTGGCTTCGATCTCATGATCGCCTGACACGAGTCGGATCGATTTCATCTTGGTTCCAACCTTGATCCCACCGGCTTTCCCGTCCGTCTTGAGGTCCTTGATGACCGTCACGGCGTCACCGTCGTCGAGAGTGTTTCCGTTGGCGTCGCGAATGTTGTCGAGTCCGTCGGCGACATGGGCCATCCATTCGTGCCCGCATGTGGCGCACTCGAAGCCGTCCTGCGAGGTCAACAGTTCGGGCATCGCGCAGATCGGGCAGATCGTGGTCCCGGCCATCGCCACAGTGTGGCGACCTCCGACGCCAATCTCCGCTGGTTCCTCGACGCGGTCACGTCGATTTCTGCTCTCTCGAATGCGGGGGTCGGGACTAGCCTCGATCGACATGGCGGACGTTGATCGACAGCGCCACGCGCGGTGAACGCCGAGACCGCTCATCACCCATCGGGTCCGCTCGTGCTGGCGTGCTCGCTCGCCGGCATCGCCGGTTTCATCGATGCCCACCTCTTCTTGTACGTCACGAACGTCTTCGTCGCGAACATGAGCGGCAACATGGTCCGAGTCGGCATCTTCAGCGGAGCGGGGGACTGGTCCGTTGCGGCGGGATCGATGGCTGCACTCCTCGCCTTCGCTACCGGCGTCGTGGTCGCGATTGCACACCACGACCAACGAGTTCAACGCAACAATCCGGTGCGGCCAGACGAGCTCCTCGTCATCGAAGCCGGGCTCGTGCTCGCACTCCCGATCACGCTCGTCGTCTGCGATGTCGGGTTCTCGAACCACGCCGACCCCATCCACTACCTCGTGATCAGCATCGGCGCCCTCGCGATGGGCATCCAAGCCTCCTCACTCCGACGCGTCGGCAGCATCGCAGTGGCGACCACCTACGGCACGGACACCATCGTGCGGATCGGCGAGAAGCTGGCGCTCGGCTTACGTCGCGCCGAACGCACCTCGATCGATCGCCGCTCGGCAACCATCATCGTGCTCGTCGGGGTCCTCTCCTGCTACGGGGCCGGTGCCGCCGCGGCCTCGGCGCTCGGCTCATCACCCCTGCTGCTCCTCATCCCGTCCGCAGTCCTCGTGGCCTTCGCGGTCTACGTCCGCGCGAGCACCGGATTCCGCGCCGCCTTCGCCGAATCGCGTGCCCGGCGGTCCAACCGCGACGCCACCAACTTCTGACATCGGAAGCGAGTCGGACCTGCCGACGAATCAGCAAATCCGAGGAAGCTGTTCGCCGAGTGGAACGTCGACGACGCGCGACGCGCCGAGCAGTGTTTTCGCCACCACGACGCCGGGGTGGGAGTCGGTGACCGTCCCGATGACGCACGCCCCGCGTCCCATCTCGTGCCCGTGCATCGCGTTCATCACATCGTCGAGAGCCGCCGACGGCACGAAGGCGACCAGCTTGCCCTCGTTCGCCACGTTCATCGGGTCGAGCCCGAGGAACGAGCAGGCGGCTGCCACTTCCGGCGGGACAGGCACCGCAGTCTCGATGTACTCGACGCCGACACCTGCCGTTGCGGAGATCTCGCAGAGTGATGCGGTCACTCCCCCACGGGTTGCGTCGCGCAGGACGTGGATGTCCCGATGTGCGTCGAGCATCGCGGCCACGAGGCCGTTGAGCGGAGCCGAGTCGGAGCGCATCTCGGTTCCGAACTCGAGGCCCTCGCGTTGCGACATGATCGCCACGCCGTGTTCGCCGATCGGCCCGCTGACGATGATGACGTCGCCCGGTGCAGCGCGAGTCGGACGGATGTCGACGCCGTCCGGGACCATTCCGAATCCAGCCGTGTTGATGTACATCCCGTCTGCTTGGCCGACGTTGACGACCTTGGTGTCACCGGTGGCGATCCGCACCCCCGCCGCCGTCGCAGCGGCACCCATCGCCGACACGATCGATCCGAGGACCGCCATGGACAGACCTTCTTCGAGGATGAACCCCGCGCTCAACGCAATCGGCTGCGCCCCACTCATCGCGACGTCATTGACGGTGCCGTTCACCGCGAGATCGCCGATGCATCCGCCGGGGAACACCAAGGGGTGCACGACGTACGAGTCCGTCGAGAAGGCCAGCCGACCACCTTCGAGGTCGAACGTCGCCGAGTCGTGCAACTCCACCGACTGCCCGTGGTTGAACGCCGGCAGGAAGAGGTGCTCGATCAGCTCGGCCGACAGCTTTCCACCGCCGCCGTGGCCGATGACGATCCGCTCGTAGTCACGCAGCGGAAGCGGACAGCTCCATCCGTCAAAGTTCGGTGCCTCAACCAACGGGTACCGGGCCCTTCACCGGTTTCTCGATGAGTTCGAGCCGTCGGTACTGGTAGTAGGCAGCGCAGGCACCCTCACTCGACACCATGGTGGCGCCCAGCGGCATGCGGGGCGTGCATTCCTTGCCGAATGCTTCGCACTCGTGGGGCTTGATCAGCCCTTGCAGCACTTCGCCACTGCGGCAGAGGTCGGATTCGGGGGTGTCGATGTCGCTGACTCCGAACCGCGTCTCGGCGTTGAACTCGGCGTACCTGCTGGACAGCTCCCAACCACTGATCGGGATCTCCCCGATTCCACGCCACTGCCGGTCGCACACGTCGAACACGTCTTCCAACATCGCCTGGGCGGGCGAGTTGCCTTGTTCGGTGACCACTCGCGCGTAGGCGTTCTCGACGCGGGCGGTTCCTGCTTCGAGCTGCGTGACGACGCGTCGGATTCCGTCGAGCACGTCGAGCGGTTCGAACCCGGTGACCACGATCGGGATCTTGAACTTGTCGACGAGCGGGCCGTACTGCCACGTCCCCATCACCGAGCACACATGCCCGGCAGCGAGGAAGCCGTCGACACGATTCGTCGGCGACGACACGATGGCTTCGATGGCCGGTGGCACGAGGACGTGACTGACGAGTACCGAGAAGTTGTTGAGGCCGCGCTGCTTGGCCATGTAGACCGCCATCGCGTTCGCCGGGGCGGTGGTCTCGAACCCGATCGCGAAGAACACGACCTCCTGATCCGGGTTCTCTCCGGCGAGGTTGACGGCATCGAGTGGCGAATAGACGACACGGACATCGCCGCCCTCGCTCTTGATCTGGAAGAGGTCGCGACCGCTGCCCGGAACGCGCAGCATGTCGCCGAACGAGCAGAAGATCACGTCGGGACGCGACGCGATCTCGAGTGCTTTGTCGATCACGCCGAGCGGCGTCACGCACACCGGGCACCCGGGGCCGTGGATCAGTTCGATGTCATCAGGCAGGAGTTGGTCGATGCCATTGCGAATGATCGAGTGGGTCTGCCCGCCGCACACCTCCATGATCGCCCACGGCTTCGTGGTGATTCGCGCAATGTCGTCGAACAGTTGCTTCGCGAGTTCCGGATCTCTGAATTCATCGAGGTACTTCATGCTCGTGCCTCCGCTCCGGTGCCAACCGCTGGTTCGATGCCCAGCTCCTCTTCGAGAATGCCGAGGTCCTTGAACATCTGCAGGGTTTCGAGTGCGGACGCCTCGTCGATCTTGGAGATGGCGAAACCGACGTGGACGATCGCATAATCACCCACGTCGATGTCGGGCAAGTACGCGAGACAGACGTCTTTCTGGATGCCATCGAAACTGATGGTGGCCATTCGCGTACCTTGTTCTTCTCTGACGTCGATGATTTGGCCGGGAACGGCGAGGCACATGTCATTGCTCCTTGCTGGAAGTCTGGCTGTTTGATGTGGGCTGGTTGGACTGGGCGTGAGCGGCACCGGCGTGGGCAAATTCGCCACGCTGTCCGGATGTCGTTCGATGCGCGGCGATGAAGGCTTGGCCGACTGCCAGGCCGCCGTCGTTGGGCGGGACGAGGTGGTGCGTCAGGGCAACGTGGCCGGCGTCGGTGAGACCGGTCACGCACAGGTCGGTGAGTAGCGCGTTCTGGAACACGCCGCCGGACAACACGATCGGCGTCCCGCGGTTCGACTGCGCCGCGGTCGTGACGACGACATCCGCGACCGCACAGTGGAACGCCCACGCGATGATCTCGACGGGGACACCGGCGCGCAGGTCAGCGACGATCGCTGCAAGCACCGGTGCTTGGTCGATGACCCCGTCGGCCATGCCGAAGCGGTAGCGGTGGTCGCGCTGGTCGGGCTGCATCGCTGCCGCTTCGAGGTCGATCGCTGCCTGCGCCTCGAAGCTGACCGTGTGGCGCAGCCCGAGCAGCGATGCGACGGCGTCGAACAGGCGACCCATGCTCGTGGTCGGCACGCAGGCCACGTTGCGATCGATCTGGCGTGCGAGCAGGCGACGCTCCACATCCGTCAACTGTCGGACCGGAGCGAGATCGTCCGCCCAGTCGATGCCTCCTGCCGCCAGGTGAGCCAGTGCCACGCGAGCCGGGTTCCTGATCGCAGCGTCGCCGCCCGGCAACGAGATCGGCGCCAGATGCGCGATCCGGCGATAGCTCTCGGCGGTCGCGAACATCACCTCGCCGCCCCAGATCGTGCCGTCGTCGCCATAGCCGGTGCCATCGAACGCGAAACCGAGGACCGGCTGGTGAGGATCACACTCGTGCTCGGCCATCACCGCCGCGATGTGCGCGTGGTGGTGCTGCACTTCGACCACCAGATCAGGGTGGTGCATCCGCGCCCACTTCGAGGTGAGGTAACCGGGGTGCGCATCGACGGCGACGACGTCGGGTTCGACGCCCGTGAGCGCGGCGAGCGATTCCACCGAGCGTTCGAATGCTTCGATGGTCGCCAGATTCTCCATGTCGCCGATGTGCTGACTGACCCATGCGTGTCGGTTCGACGAGAGGCAGAACGTGTTCTTCAGTTCGCCGCCGACGGCGAGTACCGATCGTTGCGTCGCGACGAACGGAATCGGCATCGGCGTGAACCCTCGCGCCCGGCGCACCGGAAGGAGGCGGTCTCCGGCGACCCGCACGACAGAGTCATCGCACGGCACGTGAATCGGACGGTCATGCGTGAGGTATCCGTCGCACAGGTGGGCAAGCCGTTGCGCATCGTGGTCCGCATGCACGATTGGTTCGCCGCTGAGGTTCCCGCTGGTCATCACCAGCGGCACGTCGACCTGCCCGAGAAGGAGATGATGGAGTGGTGAGGACGGGAGCATGATCCCGACGACGCGACTGCCCGGCGCGACGAGCGGGGACAACCGGCTGTCGGGGCGAGCTGCGAGCAGCACGATCGGTCGGGCAGCCGACGTCAGCTGTGCTTCCTCGGCATCGGACAGGACGGCGAACTCTCGCGCCGCGTCGATGTCGCGGACCATGACGGCGAATGGCTTGTCGGGCCTGGACTTTCGATTGCGAAGCGCGGCCACCGCGACGTCCTGCGACGCGTCGGAGACCAGTTGGAACCCTCCGATTCCCTTCACGGCAACAGTGCCCGAGATCGCGATGACGTCGAGAGCAGCGCGCACCGCATCGGATCCAGCGGGTGCCGCCCTCGATGTGCTGGCAGTGGTGGAGGTGACGGTGAACGTCAGTGACGGGCCACAGTCATGACATGCGATCGGTTGCGCGTGGTACCGCCGATCGGTCGGGTCCTCGTACTCCGAGCGGCAGGCGTCGCACATCACGAACTCTGCCATCGTGGTCGCGCTCCGGTCATAGGGCAGGCCAGTGATGATGGTGAACCGCGGACCGCAGTTGGTGCAGGTGATGAACGGGTGCTCGAAGCGTCGATTCGACGGGTCGCGCATCTCGCGCATGCAATCGATGCATGGTGCGGTGTCCGGCGGGACGAGGGTCCGCTGACCGGAGCCGACTTCGCTCTCGACGATGCGGAACCCGTTGTCGATCGGCGCCAGACCGGGCGACCGCTGCACGTCGTCGACGCGAGCCAGTGGTGGGGATTCCGATGCAATGCGGTCGACGAACCTGTCGACGTCGACGGCCCGTCCACGCACGTCGATGAAGACGCTGGCGAGGTCGTTGCCGACACAGCCGTGGAGCCCGTGTTCGGTCGCCAGGCGGTGCACGAACGGACGGAAGCCGACGCCCTGCACGATGCCGGTGACGACCACCCGGACGCTGACCTCCCCCGGAACACCGACCCCACCGCTGCTCACGTCAACGTCCAGACCATGATGCGGTTGTTGCCGGAATCTGCGACGGCCAGGCGGTCACCGTGCAAGCTGAGTCCGTACGGCCAGCAGAACGTGTCGTCGGCAACCGAGTCCCAGCGGTTCTCACCACTCGTCGTGAAGTCGAACTGGCCGAAAACGCGTGTTGCCGGTGCTGGTGCGGTGGGCGTCTCGTCCCAGACGAGCACGCGGTTGTTCGCCGTGTCGGCAACCGCCATGCGGCCATCGGCGATGTCGATGGCGTACGGAAACCGCAGCGAACTCGGGGTGCCCGGCGTGTAGGCGAACTCGCCGGCGGACACGAAGTCCGGCTGTCCGTACACGTGATCGGCGTGGGTGTTGCCCACCGGTGACGGGGTCCAGCTGAGCAGTCGATGGTTGCCGGCGTCGGCGATGAACAAGCTCTGTGCGGTGCCGGCGATGTCGTGGGGCCAGCGGAACGTGTTCGGTCCGAGTTCTCCACCGTTCTCGTCTCGCTCGTATGCGTTGGGCTGCCCGATGACCACGTCGGGCTCGTCGA
>CAXBAZ010000168.1:0-7325 GCA_963973395.1 uncultured Acidimicrobiaceae bacterium | reverse complement strand
GGTCGACCTCACCGCCGTCGCGAACGACGCCGACGACACGATCGAGGTCACGCTCGGAGGTCTCGTGGCAGCGGGCACCTACACCATCCCGTACGTCGTCACCGACCCGTCGGGCGAGACGGCAGCCGGCGCCATGAACGTCGAGGTCATGCCGGCCGCCAACCTCACCAGCCACGCTCCCGAGGCCGAAACCGTCCAATTGCTGGCCGACGTCGGCGTGCCGATCGTGGCCCGGATGCCGGTCGGCGACCGCGACGGTCTGCCGCTCGCGGCGGTGCCGATCACGGTCGACACGACCGGGCTCGACGCCGACTGGAACGTCACGGTCAGCGGCCTCGACGTGTCGATCACGACCGTCGCCCCCGACGGGGTCTACACGATCCCGTACACGGTGACCGGCAGCCTCGGCACCCCCACCGACTCGACGATCCAGGTGACGATCGCGCGCGACGTGCAGCCGGTCGGTTCGTGCACCGTCTCCGCCGACCCCGGGATCCCGATGGTGAACACGTGTGAGATGAGCCTCCCCGACCTCGCACCCGGCACGCCGTTGTCGGGCAACGTCGGCTACCTCTTCGACGTCGTCGCCACCAACGCCGGCGGCGCGTCGGATGCGGCCCTGAGCACCGGCCCGTTGCCGCTCGGCTTCGATGGGGGCAGCGTCGGCCTGCTCCCGCCGCCGCCCCGCACGGTGACCCCGTGGGTGCCCGAACCGATCATCGACATCAACGCTCCCGGGGCGGCTCCGGTGCAGGTCGCGATCGCCGGATACGTCGCCGTTCCGATGGGGCAACTCGCGGTGGACAACCCGAACGGATTCGACATCCGCGTCAACGGCGGGGTCGTCGCCGGCACGTTCGCGATCGACGACGCGCGAGACACCGTGACGCCGGGTTCCGTACCGATCGGCTTCAAGAACGACATCGTGCTCCAACGCAAAGTGCGCATCGTGTCGGTCGCCGGCCACGTCACGTCGACGGCGATCGTGGAACTCAACGAGGACGGCGCCGGCTACGCCGTCAACACCTGGGTCGTCGGCTGACGCTCCCGATCCATCCGGTCGGCGTGCCGGGCCCCGTCGTGCGGGAGCACCGGGTCCGGCACGTCGGTGGGCAGGCGAGTTCCGATCGGTCGGGCCCGCGTACATCATGCTGATGGGGCCGATCGGCGAGCACACATCGTCAGTTCGAGGCCGTCTTCGCCACCGCCAGTGACAATTTCCGGCCCATCGACTTGACACGGCCCGATCGGGCGACGACGATGTGGGCCTCCGTGCGGGCTGGCGCTCGCACGTAGTGCGGGAAATGAACACCAACCAGCGAGAGTCCCCTTCCGGCGGACGCGCCGCCGAGCGCCGACCGGCCGAAGGTCGACGCCGCGACGCGGGCTTCTCCTTCATCGAGGTCGTCGTCACGATCGTGCTCCTCGGTCTGGTGGTGGTGCCCGTCCTGGCGGCGACTTCCGCGCTCATCCGTTCGAGCGCAGTGTCGCGGTCCGCAGCTCAGGTGGAGACGGCACTGATCAATGCGGGCGATCGCGTGAATCGTGCGCCCGTCACGGAGTGCGACTTCACCCGATACGTCGAAGCGGCCGTCCAGACCCAGGGATGGCCAGCGGACCGAGCGACCGTCTCGCAACGGTATCGCCACGAGAACGGCTGGGTCTCTGGTCCCGCGGCCGGGCCGGCGTGCCCCCTTCAGGATCCGGCTGATCCCGACAGTCCGCCGCAACACCGAAGTCTGCTCGTCAAGTTGGTGACGATCGAGATCACCAGCCCGGACGGCGACATCACTCGACGATTGCAGGTGGTGAAGAGCGATGTCTAGGTACCCGTCGACGCAGCGCGACCCTGGCATGACGCTGCCGGAGGTGCTGATCAGCGTCGTCGTGATCGGACTGCTCGCGACCGTCCTCGGCGCCGCGATCACCACCGTGCTGCGCACCGAGCGCGGCGCCGAAGGGCGCCTGAACGTGGCACGCGCCGAGCAGAACGTGGCGCTGTGGTTGCCCGCCGACCTGTCGTCGGCGACGGATGCGGCCGACGAGCCAGGTTTGTCCCCGTGCGGAGCCCCGAGCTGTCCGGGCGTCGGCGCGCTCGGGGGGTCCAACGCGCTGATGTTGACGTGGCCGGAACCTCCGGACACGTCGGTGGCGTACATCTACCGTCCGGCCGCCGACGGCGTGACGTACGAGATCGCCCGCGTCGAATGCCCGGGCGGCCCGTGCAGCTCCGTCGTCGTGTTGCGTGACCTCGCTGGTCCGCCCCACTCCGAGTTCGTGCCCGGCGTGACCGAAGTACCACCGTCGGTCTTCGACGTCACCGTCCCGCTGGCTGCCGATGCGGTCGACGACGACGACACGACCGACGAGGACGACCCCGCCAAGCCTGCGAACCGCGTCGTCGTCTCGATCGACGGCGGTGGGGGTTCGCAAGGAGCCGGTGGGGGTGCGAACCGGATCAGCATCACCGCCGGCGGTACGCAGCTCGAGACGCTCGAGGCAGCGAAGCCGACCGGGCCAGGTTTTCTGCAGGCGCGGAGCCGCTGCGGCGGTCCCATCACGCTCGTCGTCGACGAGTCCAACTCGATCGGCTCCGCCATCGGCGACGTCCGAGACGGTGTCGACGATTTCGTCGCAGCGCTCGCCGGTACGCCGACCCAGCTCCAGATCGTGCGGATGAAGACGGCGTCGGGAGTGCTCGGGAGCTCGGACCGCTCGCGGTACTTCGACATGGCGAGCGACGGCGAGGTGAACGAGATCCGAGCTGCGATCCCTCAGTTGCAGGGGTCGTGGGCCGGCACGCTCGGCGGCACAAACTGGGAGGACGCGCTGTTCCGCACGTTCTACGACGAGTCCGGCGCTCGATACGACCAGGATGGGAATCCCACGACGCCCGTGCCTGGTCTGGTGGTGTTCTTCACCGACGGCGTGCCGACGTTCGACCGGCTTGACTCGGCGACGGGTACGGGCCCGTTGCTCGCCGAGCCGCCTGCACTCCCGACACCTCCTTGGCCGAGCTCCAACGGCTACCAGTACAGCCAGGTGGCCTGGAACCGGGCCGACCACATCGCTCGGGAGTTCAGGAGCTCTGTCCGTCTGGTCGGGGTCGGTGTCGGAGCAGACATCGACGAGCAGTCATACACCTTCGACGACCCCGGCAACGGCATCCGATACCTGGAGGGCACGGGGCGTACCTCGATTCAGCGGCGGCGGAACAATGGCAACTGGCAGGCACTTCCTCAGAACGTGTACAACGCCGGCCTCACCGACAACTCAAAGGTCCTCGGCAACCTGATCGTCGGCGGCAGTGTGACCAATCCCGATGACGAGGGCTGGGTCGAGTCGTACTACGACTCGGGCACCGGTACGTGGGTCAACGCCGACATCGCCGATCTGTTCCTCACACCGGACTGGGCGCGGTTCAGTGACGCGCTGGTCTCGATCGCGCTCGGGGAGTGCGGCGGAACACTCACACTGCAAACCCAGCTATCCAACGGCTCACCCGCCCAGGCCGACGTCACCTACGAGAGCGGCGGCGAGACGATCACCACCTCGCGCGTCGCCAAGGCGGCAACCTTCGATCTCACGATCCCCAGCGGAACGGCGCTCGAAGCCACGGTCACCCCCCAGACGCTGAGTTCGACCGGCTACAGCGCACAAGGCTGGACGTGTCGCTCCCGGGGCGCCGACCTTCCCTCGAGCGAGTGGGAGTTGGTCACGCCCGGCAGCCCGGGCGACGGCATCCGCGTCGACGTGCGGGCGAACCAGGCCGTGTCGTGCACGATGACGGTGAGCTGACGATGGATACCCGGCGGCGTGACGACGGCATGGTGTTGCCGCTCGTGCTCGTACTGATCCTGCTGGGCGCGCTGATCATCGTCCCGCTGATGTCCTATTCGATCAGCGTTTTCAAGGCGAATCGGGTACTCACCGATCGGACGCAGCAGATCGAGGCGGTCAAGGGGGCCACCCGCGTGGCGCTCGGTGACCCCGTGCGGCTGTTCAACGAGTGCACGTCGGGGACGCCGGTCGACCTGGGTCCGGCCGGCCTCGATCTGTCGGTGACGACGACGTGCCAGCAGACGAGCCAGGTGTCCGTCATCGACGCGGTCGAGGTGCCGTACGGCGCAGCGGCGCTCCAGGTGGGCGAGGCCGTTCCGCCCTCGTTCGTCGGGAGCACGATCGACTCGACCGGGGAGACTGATCCCGTTGCCGACGATTGGTGGGACGCGTACGACGCAGCTGCGCCGACGGTCAACACGATCTGGTTGCCGAACCTGCCCGAGCGGTTCGGCGACATCCGCGAGTCGACGCCGTTCGAGATGCCTGGGGCCTTCGACTGCGACGTCTACTTCCCGGGCACGTACCTGGCGCCGGTCGTCGTCAGCGACCGGACCTACTTCGCCAGCGGCGTGTACTACTTCGAAGACACCGTCCACTTCGTCGGGGGCGCCGATGCCGTGGTCGGGTTCGGCCTCGAGGATGGCTGCACGTCGGATCAAGAGGCCGTGTTCGAGGTGATGACCCCGCCGGCGCGCTTCAACATCGAGGGCCTCGGCGCAACCTTCGTACTCGGCGACGACGCTCGTCTGATCGTCGACAACGGGTCGACCACCGATGCCGTCGGCGATCTCGTGTCCAACGACGCCGGGTTGCCGCTCTCGGTGAGGTTCAATCAGCGCTACCTCGAGAACGAAGGCGACGCCGGCGCGCGCGTCTCGATCGTGTCGGTCAACGGGAAGCTCGATGAGGGGCCCCCCGAATCTTCCGGGCCGCTGGTGGTCCCGGACGTGATCGCCATGCCGTTGTCGTCGGTGCAGACGAGCGAAGGCCTCGTGTCGGCCACCGACTCCACGCAGGCTCTGCGGCCCTCCACCCTCACCGCCGAGCCCCGTCCACCATTGCCACCTGTCGTCACCGGCGCCACACCACTGATCGATGACAAGCCTCCCGACGCCTCCAGGCCGGGCGCTGTGCGGATCAGCTGGGACGCCCCGGACCCGCAGGCCGAAGGCGGCTCGACGATCACCCGATACGTCGTCGACACCGACCTCGGGGTACAGACGTGTGAAACGGCAGGTGCGCTTGCGTGCGTCGTCCGTGGTCTCGACCTCGACGTCGACCACGAGTTCACGGTCGTCGCCGAGAACTCCGCCGGGCTGTCCGATCCGTCTGCACCGATCGACGCGCGCGTCGAGATCGACGAGGAGGACCGGCTCACCGTTCCCGACGCGCCACTCGACGTGGTCGCTTCCGAGGAGCACACCGATGCGACCGTGCTCACCTGGGACACAGTCGATGGCGCAGCGACCGGGAACGCCGAGATCGATCGCTACTCGATCATCGTGAAGCGGGTGTTCGAGCGATACGAGGTGCCGCTCGAAGACCCTCCTCAAGACCCGCTGCCGGCCGTCGTGGTCGACGAGGAGGTCGTGGTGATCGACGCTGCCCAGACGTCGTGTCCGACCGAGGCGTTCCGTGAGCAGTCACCGGCGACCGAGTGCATCATCGAAGGGCTACCGACGCTCGTCGGTCCGACGCTCGAGACCGACGGTTACGCCAACTTGGGCTATTCCTTCGAAGTGGTCGCCGAGAACGTGGTCGGCGAGTCCTCGCCGTCGACGCCGACCGTTCCGATCCTCGCGTTCACCGGACCGGAGGAGCTGCCGCCCCGACCCGAACCGTTCGTGACACCCGTTGCGGCGCGATACGTGCCGCTCCCCATCGTCGACGTCGATCTGTCCGACCCCAGCCATGCCCGGGTCGACGTACAGGGCTACATCGCCATTCCCCAGGGGCGTCTCTCCGTCGTCAACCCGGGCGCCGGCCCCGAACACGCCGTATCCCTGACCGGCGGTGTGGTGGCCGGATCGATGTTCGTCGACGAGCTCTCGGCCGGTGTTCCCGAGTCGACCATCGGCTTCGAGAACACCGTCCTCCAGCGAACGATCCGTTTGCGTGCGACGACCGGTTCGGGGCGGGTCACGTCGACCGCCGTGATACAGATCAACGAGAGCGGCGTCGACTACGCGATCAACTCCTGGGTCGTCCAGTAGCGGATCATCGCGTCGCTGCTTCGGCGCCGTACTGACGCCCGCGCCTGCCGGTCAGGCGGTGAGCAGGTCGCCGGCGCGGAGTTGGGCGGCGTAGAGGCCGTTGCGGGCGACGAGTTCGTCGTGGCTGCCGATCTCCACGATCGTGCCACCGTCGAGCACGGCGATCCGATCCGCGGTGCGCACGGTCGACAACCGGTGGGCGATCACCAGCGCCGTGCGTCCGTGGAGCGCAGCCTCGATCGACGCCTGCACGTGGGCCTCGTTGTCGTTGTCGAGGTGACTCGTCGCCTCGTCGAGGATCATGACGGCCGGATCCTTCAGGAGCAGTCGGGCGATGGCGAGGCGTTGCTTCTCGCCGCCGCTCAATCGGTACCCACGTTCCCCGACGACGGTGTCGTATCCGTCGGGGAGCGCCGCGATCGTGTCGTGGATCCTGGCGGCCCGACACGCTTCGACGATGCGTGCGTCGCTCGCGTCGGGCGCGGCGTAGCGGAGGTTGTCGCCGATCGACTCGTGGAACAGGTGAGGGTCCTGTGACACGACCCCGATGGAGCGCCGCAACGAGTCGAGGGTGAGGTCGCGGACGTCGTGCCCGTCGATCCGAACAGCACCGCTGGTCACGTCGTAGAGGCGGGGAATCAGTGACGACAGCGTGCTCTTGCCGGCCCCCGAGGCACAGACCAGTGCGACGGTCTCACCCGGTTCCAACGTCAACGACAGGCCGGACAGCACGTCGCGGTCGGGATCGGCGCCCGGGATCGCCTGCGTCTCCATCGACGCGATCACCGACTCGTGGGCGGGTGGGTAGCGGAACGTGACGTCGTCGAACTCCACTCGGCCCGCGGGGTCGACGACGTCGATCGCCGACGGCTTGTCGGTGATCGGCTCACCGGCGTCGAGCACCTCGAAGACGCGCTCGAACGACACCATCGAGGTCATCAGGTCGACGCGGGCGTTGGTGAGTCCGGTCAGCGGTTGATACACCCGCGTGACCAGCGCCGCCAGTGCGACCAGCGTGCCCGTGGTGATGTCGCCACTGACGACGAGCTGGGCACCGATGCCGTAGATCGCGGCGGTGCCGAGCGCGGCGACGAGCCCCAGTGCCACGAAGAACACGCGACCCAACATCGCGGCGCGCACGCCGGCGTCCCGTACGGCATTGGCCTGGCCGGCGAACTTGTCGTTCTCGCGGTCGAGCGACCCGAACAGCTTCACGAGCGCGGCACCCGACACGTTGAACCGCTCGGTCATCTGGGTGTTCATGGCCGC
>CAXBAZ010000167.1:0-7355 GCA_963973395.1 uncultured Acidimicrobiaceae bacterium | reverse complement strand
GTACTCGTGGGCGGCGAGCGTCTACTGGACACTGACGACGATGACGACGCTCGGGTTCGGCGACATCACGTTCGAGTCCGATCTCGGCCGCATCTTCTCGATCGTGGTGCTGCTGTCCGGCTCGACGTTCCTGCTCGTCATGTTGCCGTTCGTGTTCATCCAGTTCGTCTTCGTGCCGTGGATGAACGAGCGCGACCGGCGACGCGCCCCACGGTCGCTGCCGGCGACGGTCGAAGGCCATCTCATCCTCACCCACATGGGTCCGGTCGAGCAGGCGCTCGTCGAACGCGCCGATCAGGCCAAGGTGCCGTACGTCGTGCTCGTCGACGACCTCGACACCGCCGGCCGGCTCCACGACGAGGGTCGGCGGGTGATGGTCGGGGCGCTCGACGACCCGGACACGTACCGCAGCGCACGCGTCGACCGGGCTGCCATGGTGGTCGCCACCCGCAACGATCCGACGAACACCAACATCGCGTTCACCGTCCGCGAGATCGCACCCGACACCGAGATCCTCGCCACCGCCAACTCACCGGCGTCGGTCGACATCCTCGAGATCGCCGGCGCCGATCACGTGCTCCAACTCGGCGAGATCCTCGGGTCGGCGATGGCGGCTCGCACCCTCGACATCGGCGGTACCAGCCATGTGATCGGCGAGTTCGTCGGGCTGAAGGTGGCCGAGGCGGGCGTCGTCGGTACGGCCATGGTCGACAGGACGCTGGGCGAGCTCGCGCTGCGCGCACGCCTGGGGGTCGGGATCATCGGGGTCTGGGACCGCGGCGAGTTCTCGATCGCCAGCGGCGACACGGTGATGCGGGAGTCGATGATCCTGCTGCTCGCAGCCACCGACGAACAACTCGCGGCGTTCGACGCCGAGTACGCGGTCCAATCGCGAGATGCACGGCATGCCGTCATCATCGGCGGGGGACGCGTCGGGCGTTCGATCGGCGCCGCGTTCGATCGGGAGGGGGTGACGTTCGCGATCGTCGAGCAGCTCGCGGAGCGGGGTCGGGCGGGAGCCCGATACGTGATCGGCGACGCAGCCGAACGTGCGGTGCTCGAGCAAGCCGGTATCGACGAAGCCGGTGCCGTGCTGATCACGACTCATGACGACGACATGAACGTGTATCTGACGCGCTACTGCCGCGGGCTCCGACCCGACGTCCGGATCGTGTCGCGATCGCGCCTCGACCGGAACGTCAGCACGCTGTACCGGGCCGGGGCCGACTCGGTGCTCTCCTACGCCGGCACCGGATCGGCGGCGATCTGGAACCAGTTCCGCGGCGACGAGACGCTCTTGGTCGCCCAGGGACTGCACGTGTTCCGCGCCCCGGTGCCGAAGGCACTCGCCGGCAAGACCCTGGCCGACGCCCATCTGTATCGGCGAACCCAGTGCAACGTCGTGGCGGTCGAACACGGCGATCGGGTCGAGGCCAACCCGGACGCCCACGAACCACTCCCCGGGAACGGTGAGCTCGTGCTGGTCGGCACCGACGTCGCCGAATCCAAGTTCACCGACCTGTTCGGCGTCGAGCGACGGTGGGTGAGGCGGCGCGGCGCGCTTCCCCGCTGACGTAGCCCGCCACCGCTGCCGTCACGCCTCCTCCCCCGATACGACGAGCGCGGCGAGCCAGGTCGAGATCGGGACGGACGAGACGAGACCGATCGATCCGACGAGGGCCCGAACGATCTCGGCCGCGACGACCTCCCGGGTGATCACGTTGCCGAAGCCCTGTCCAGCTTCGGTGAACAGCAGCAGGAGGGGCAGTGCGGCGCCGGCGTACGCGAGGAACAGCGTGTTGACCGTGGACGAGATGTGATCGCGGCCGATTCGGAGCGCGGGGACCACGAGCTCGCGCGTGTCGAGCTCTGGACGCGCCCACTTGAGCTCCCAGACGGCGGAGACCTGGGTGACGGTCACGTCGTCGAGCACGCCGAGTGCCCCGATCACCACGCCGGCCAACAGGATGCCGCGCGGGTCGACACCGGCGGCGAGACCACCGAGCATGATGCTCGACTCGTTGGACAGGCCGGTCAGGTTGGTGGCACCGACGAACAGCCACGCGAGCAGCTCGGTCACGACCAGGCTCGCGAACGTCGACAGGAGGGCGACGGCGGTGCCGACCTGGAAGCCGTGGGCGAGGAACAGCGCGGCGAACGCGATCAGCGACGCCGTCGTGAGCGCGACCCACACGGCGTTCGACCCGTCGAGGATCGCCGGCAGCGTGAACATCACGATCGCGACCAGGCTGAAGGTGAGCCCGGCGAGCGCACCGAGCCCACGCCATCGGCCGAGCAGCAGCACGGCGGCGACGAACAGCGCGAGCAGCCAGAGCATCGAGCCGTCCCGATCGAAGTCGTAGAACGAGTAGACCACCGCACCGGATGCGGTCTCGTAGGAGGTCACCTCGATGCCGTCGCCCGCCGACAACGAGCTCACGGCGCCGTGCTCCATCGTGCCGAACTCGCCGGCGTACGGACCGTCGTGCATCTCGAAGCCGATCAGGCGACAGGTCGCGGTCGCGTCGTAGCTGCAGGCCACGTCGTCGGCGGTGACGACGGTGGCGCTGATCGTGTCGGCGTCGAGCAGGAGCGGGTCGTCGAATCCGTCGTCACCACTCGGCCACAGCAGCAGGACGGCGAGCACGGTCACCGCGCCGCACAGTGCGACCGCTCGCCAGAGCCACGTCGCCGCCACCCGGTGCAGCGCCGGTGGTTCCTCTCCGTGGTGATGGGTGTGGAGCGGAGTTCGGTCGGTCATGGCGTCTGATCGAGTGCTCGGGTCTCGAGCGTCGCTCGAATAGGAATCAGAGCTGTTCCTGAAACGTAGCAGTGGAGCGCGCCTGCGGTTCGGTTCTCAGGTATTCTCATTCCGTGCCCGACGTCCACTCGATCGCCCGCCGGCAGATGACCGCTGCCGGCCACATGTACACGCGGGGACGCCACGCCCTCGTCGACCTGCTCGCCGGCATCGGGGCCCCGGCGACGATCCCGATGATCATGGAGCGCTCGACCGAGCTCGTCCAGAGTTCGCTGTATCGCAACCTGTCGGTCATGGAACAGGCCGGCATCGTCACGAGGGTCGATGTCGGCGACACGAAGTCGTACTACGAACTCAGCGAGCTGGTCACCGACGACCACCATCACCACCTCGTCTGCAACCGGTGCACCGCCGTCGTCGACGTCAGCCTCCCGGCCCGCGCCGAGCAGAACATCGAGCGTGCGCTCGACGACGCCGCCCGCGACGCAGGGTTCGAGCTCACCGACCACCGGGTCGACATCATCGGCATCTGCCCCGACTGCCGAGCCGCCTGACGCTCCGCCGACGTCGCAGACTCCCTCCGGGGCGTCGACGACGATCTCGACGTCTCGGGCACGCCCGGCGCGACGAAATCCGTTTGGCACACCGCTCCCCCGGGTAGGCGGTACGCCATGCGATGGATGCTGTTCCCGGCCGGCATCCTGACGCTGCTGGTGACCATCGTCGATCTGTTCGCGACGGTCGCCCGACCCGGGCGCCAGGGCGGCTTCCTCGCGACCCGGTTGGTCGACGGCATGTGGCGCCTGGCGCTCCGGCTCCATCGGACCTGGCCCTCGCATCGGCGACTCGCCGCATCCGGCGTCGCCTGTGTCGTGGCGGTGCCGGTCTTCTGGATGACGGCGCTGTGGCTCGGGTGGTCGCTCGTGTTCACGAGTTCGCAGCACGCGGTCGTCGACGCCCGGACCGGGGAACCCGCCGGGACGACGGCTCGGGCCTACTTCGCCGGCTACTCACTCTTCACGAGCGGTCTCGGCGACAAGTTGCCGGGCGGCGGCACCTGGGAGATCGCCACGGTGCTGGCGACCGCCATGGGCCTCGGTCTGGTGACCCTCGCCATCACGTACCTGGTGCCGGTCGTGCAGGCCGCGACGTCGCGCCGCAGCTTCGCACGCCAGATCACCCGGCTGGGCTCGACACCGGACGGCATCGTCGAGCGGTGCTGGCGCCCACCGGAGATCACGATCCTCGCCGACGAGGCGGCCACGCTGCTACCCCGCCTGGCGACGCTCACCGAGCAGCACCTCACCTATCCCGTGCTGCACTACCTCCACAGCGTCGAAGTCGCCACGGCGTTCGCGCCCCGCGTGGCGGCGATCCACGACGCGATGCTGATCGCCTCCGACCAGGGAGCGGACGATACCGCCCGGCTCCGTTTCGGTCTGGTGTGCGCAGCTGTCGGTGAACTGACCGACACGTTTCCGGTCGACGGCGAATCGACCGACGTGCCGGACGCCCCCGGTCCGCACACCTCTCGAACGGGAGCGGATCGGGCGGACGCCGATTCGAGCCGGCGGTCACGACTCCACCAACTCGTGCACCGCGACGGCTGGGACTGGTCGGCGGTCACCGACCCGCACGCCTGAGACACCATCCGGGAGTCGGGAGGTCGACATCTGATCCGGTCGCCCCGACCCGTCGACACTGAATGCGACAGGCGTCGATCGGGTACGTGAACACCTGGTGACCGTCCACCGAGTTCTCAGGGCCGGTGGCAGGGTCGGCGACATCAGATCTCGTCGATCAGAGCACCAGACGCTCGGTCACCGCCATCGAGTATCGACATCGAAAGGAAGATCATGGCCCGACAGAACCCCCCGACCCATCAGATCCGCCGAAGCAACGGAACGGCACGACGCCTCACCGCAGGCTGCGCCGTCGTTGCGCTCTCGCTCAGTGCTGCCGCCTGCGGCGGCGACGATGACGCGAGCGACCCGATCGACACCACGGATGATGTCACTACCGACGAGTCGGTGACCGACACGACCGGTGGCGCCATGGACACCGCGGACGACATGACGACGGACGACATGACGACGGACGACATGACGACGGACGACATGACCGCGGACGACACGACCGCGGACGACACGACCGAGACGACGATGGCGAGCACGGTGGAAGACGTCCTGACCGACACGCTCGCCGGCGAAGGTGTCGACCTGTTCCTCACGCTGCTGCCGATCGTCGGGCTCGACGAGATCACCGATGCGGACGAGGTCACGATCCTCGCTCCGTCCGACGAGGCGTTCCAGTCCGTCGCAGCCGACGAGATCGCCGCGATCATCGACGACCCGACGCTCGTCCGTGAGGTACTGGAAGCGCACCTCGTCGAGGCCCCAGTCCTGAGTTCCGACCTGGCCGACGGTGACACCATCACTCCGTTGTCCGGCGAGGAGATCGTCGTCTCGGTCGACGGCGACACTGTGATGTTGGGGCAGGCCACCGTCCTGCGCCCGGACATCATGTTCGACGGTGGGGTGATCCACGTCATCGACGACATCATCGGCCTGCCCGAGTTCTGAACACCTCACGCGAGCGGTCGGAGACGATGGATACGAGCCCCCACTGGCGGAAACTCGGGACCTACCTCGTCGTCGTCGGATCACTCGGCATCGTCGGCGCGGCCGGGACCGCAGTGGCGGCAGGTGAGATCGTCGGTCGACTCGACGACGATCTCCAGACGTCCAGCACGGTCACGGTCGACGCCGTCGAGGCGGCCCAACAGTCGGTCGACGTGCTCGCGTCGATCGTCGACACCATCCGGAACCGCAGCGGTACGGCGGCGACAGCGCTCCGCAACACGGCCGACGCGATCGAGGGAGCGAGGTCGGCGATCGGGTCGGCGTCCGATCTGGCATCGGGCGATCTTCCGGACGCCCTGGAGTCGATCTCCGACCTGCTGCCTGCGCTGGAGACTGCGGCCACAGCGGTCGACGACGCACTGGGCGCGCTCGACGAGCTTCCGATCGGGCCCGACTACGACCCGGAGGTCCCGCTCGGTGAAGCGGTCGGCGGTCTCGCCGGAGAGCTCGATGATCTGGCTGCGGCCGCCCGGACGGCCGGCGCCGACGCCGACGCCGCCAATCAGGACGTCGCCGATGCCCCGGGCGACCTCAGGGAGCTCGCGGAAACGATCGAGGAGTTCGATGCCGATCTCGAGAACACGGATGCACTGATCGGTCGATACGAGCAGACGCTCGCCGATGCCCGACGCACCGCGCTCGACGGGCTCGACACCGTCGACACCGGCTCGTCATGGGCCGTCGTCGTCATCATCGTCATGTCGTGCGTGTTCGCGCTCGGGCAGCTCGGGCTCGTGATGATCGGGCTGCTCCTCCGACGCGAGCCTCGATGAGCGTGGCGGTGTCGGACACCAGCGTGCCGGGACCGGGTCCACGGCATCGGCACGAATGAGGAGCGGGGCGGCTCGGGTCCGTCGCCGTCAGCGGCCCGCGACGGTCCGCGCACGCGCGGGGAGCAGTGACACGGTGCATGCGGGGCACGTCCACCATCCGAGCAACTCCATCGGATGTGTGTCGGGCTCGATGGGGAACGATTGCCGACAGCGGGCGCACTGACGGCCGGGCGTTGCCTCGTCCGGAACGGCGGATTCAGCCGGGCTCATGTCGCCACCGTCCACACGGCAGCGAAGTGGAGAGCGGCCGCGACGACCGTGCACGTGTGCCAGACCTCGTGGTACGAGAACGTCGAGGGTCGCAGCGTCGGCCACTGGCGACCGAACCCGACGGCACCGATCGTGTAGACCGCGCCACCGGCCAGGAGCAGTGCGACCGACAGCCAGCCACCGTCGTTCCAGACCGCCGGCACGATCGCCAGCCCGGCCCAACCGATCGCGATGTACACGACCGCGCCGAGTCGGTGGGCCCGCTGGAAGCTGAAGACCTTGAACCCCGCCCCGATCGCCGCTGCGACCCAGATGACGATCAGCGCCGCGATCGCCGCGCCGGTACCGAGGGTCGTCAACGCGAGCGCACTGAAGGTGCCCGCGATCGCCGCGAAGATCGTGGCGTGGTCGGCACGCCGCCACGCCGCACGGGCGCGAACCGTGTGCACCCACCGGTGGTAGATCGTCGACACCGCGAGCATCGAACACAGCCCGACGGCGTACACGATCACCGCAGCACGAGGCACCGCCGCCTGCGATTCGACAGCGAGCAGCACCAGCATGGGAATCGCCGCGAGGAGGGCGAACATGTGGAGGCGGCCCCGCCACGACGGACGACTCGGCGAACCCAGCGGCGCATCGAACAGGATCGCATCGGTGCGCGACGTGCCGGCGGCCGGCGCTCGGCGGGGGGCGAACCGATGCATGTTCACGCGGCGCGCCGTTCGGCGGACAGCAGCGGCCAGCTCGGATCGACCGTGCCGACCAGATCCGCATTCGGGGCCGCTTCGGTTGCGACGACGCTCACCCACGACGGCCGGATCATCACCCGCAACCGACGACGCCGAACGTGACTCGCCCGAACCGAAGACTCGGCCGACGGGACGCCGTCGGTCGTGCACTGATGAA
>CAXBAZ010000166.1:0-7356 GCA_963973395.1 uncultured Acidimicrobiaceae bacterium | reverse complement strand
GCTGCAGATCGTCTTCGTCGGGCTGTTCGCCGGTCCGAGCGGCCGACCCTACACGCTGTCCTTCGTGCAGTTCGCCGTCACCGCGATCCTCGCCGGCATCGCCGTCGGCGCCCGTGTCGGCGGGTCGCTCGCCGATCGACACGATCCACGGCGCCTGATCCCGCTGCTGCTCGTGTTCGGCGGCGCACTGGCCATCGCGTCCGTGCCCGTGGTCCGACTCATGGGAGGCACCGCGGGCGCCAACACCCAGGGGCTCCCGAGCGTCCTGCTCGCCGCCGTCGGATTCCTGCCGTCTGCTGCCGTGCTCAGCGCCGTGCCGCCCGCCGTGGTCAAACTGCAGCTGCGCGACCTCGACCACACCGGCGACGTCGTCGGCCGGCTGTCGGCGTGGGGCACCGGCGGAGCGATCGTCGGCACGTTCCTCGCGGGTTTCGTGCTCGTCGCGTTCGCGGCGGTCAGCACGCTGATCCTCGCGGTCGGGATCGCTCTGGTCGTCGCGGGCGGCAGTCTGATGCTCGCCGCCCGTCCGGCCGAGGGTCATCCGGTCGGACAGGCGACGACCTCGGCGCTGTGGCCGTCGGCGGTCACGCGTTCGTGCCGCAGCCGTGCGACGTCCAGTCGAGCTACTACTGCATCTCTGTCGAGGTCGACCCCGACGATCCGTCCGGACGCATCCTCGTGCTCGACGACCTGCAACACAGCTACGTCGATCTCGACGACCCGACCCATCTCGAGTTCTGGTACATCCGTCAGATCGTCGGCGCGATCGACACGCTGGCGCCGGACGGTCCGCTCGACGTGGTCGCCCTCGGCGGCGGGGCGCTCACGGTGCCCCGATACCTCGACGTGACGCGACCGGGCGGCTCGCAGGTGGTGCTCGAGATCGACCCCGCGCTGACCGACGTCGTGCGAGACGACTTCGGCGTCGCCACCGACCGGTTCGAGATCGTCATCGGCGACGGCCGGGTCAACATGCAGGAACTCGCCACCGACTCGGCGGACGTGGTGATCGGCGACGCATTCGGGAGCCGAGCGGTGCCCTGGCACCTCGCCACCGAGGAGTTCATGGTCGACATCGCCCGTGTGCTCCGACCCGGCGGGCTCTATGTCGCCAACATCATCGACGGACCCGGCCAGTCGTTCCTGCGGGCCGAGGCGGCCACGATCCGGTCCGCACTCCCGTTCGTCGCTGTGATGCCGGGTGACGGGCTGAGGAAGGGGCTCAGCGGCAATGCGGTGGTCGTGGCGAGCGATCGGCCGTTCGACGCCGCCGCCTGGGACCGCGCCCGGCGCGACCGCGACGACGCCGGTGCGCTCGTGGCCGATATCGACGAGTACCTCGACGGAGCGCTGGTCCTCACCGACGACTTCGCGCCCGTCGACCAGCTCGTGGTGGGCGCACGCTGAGCGGCGCCTCCCGACCGGCCGGACAGTTGGGTATCGTCGCCCCATGACGACGATCGATCGTTCGGCCCGCGTGTACGTCGCCGGGCACCGGGGGCTCGTGGGCTCCGCCCTGGTCCGGCGGCTGGAGGCCGAGGGCTTCTCCGACGTCCTGACGGCGACCCGGCACGAACTCGACCTGCGCGATCAGTCGGAGGTGTCGCGATGGTTCGACGCCAACCGGCCCGACTACGTGTTCCTCGTCGCCGGCACCGTCGGCGGCATCGGCGCCAACGCCGCTCGACCGGCCGAGTTCATCTACGACAACCTGATGATCCACGGCACCGTCGTGCACTCCGCCTACGAGACCGGCGTCCGCAAGCTGCTCTACCTCGGTTCGTCGTGCATCTACCCCCGCGACGCCGATCAGCCGATGACCGAGGATGCGCTGCTGACAGGGCCGCTCGAACCAACCAACGAGTGGTACGCCATCGCCAAGATCGCCGGGATCAAACTCTGCCAGGCCTACCGCCGCCAGTATGGCTGCGACTTCATCTCGGCGATGCCGACCAACCTGTACGGGCCGGGCGACAACTTCGATCTCGACTCATCGCACGTGTTGCCGGCGCTGATCCGCAAGTTCCACGACGCCGCGACGACCGACGAGAACGCCGTCGACGTCTGGGGCACCGGTTCGGCGTTCCGCGAGTTCCTCCACGTCGACGATCTCGCCGCCGCGTGCCTGTTCCTGCTCGAGCACTACGACGGCGAATCCCACATCAACGTCGGCACGGGGACCGACCTGTCGATCCGCGAACTCGCCGAGACGATCCGCGATCTCGTCAATCCCGCGGCCACGATCCGGTGGGATCCGTCGAAGCCCGACGGCACGCCCCGCAAGCTGCTCGACGTGTCGAAGCTCAACGCCTTGGGGTGGGAACCGACGATCGACCTCGCGACCGGCCTGCGCACGACCTACGAGTGGTACCTCGACCAACTCGAACGCCACGAGTCGCTCCGCGGTGTCGATGCCGAGACGGTCGGCACCACGTGACGATCCCGGGCTGATCGCCGACGGTGCGCAGCTTCGACGACGCGACGGCACGTCGGATCGCCCTGGCGTGGCGCGAGCTCCGCCGGGGCGCGGCCGGAGCCGTGTTGCGATCGCACCTGCTCGGCCCGGACGGTCCGCCGCTCGAACAGGCGCAACTCGACGCCTTGGAGATCCTCGCCTCCGAACCGGACGGATGGCGCATGAGCGAGTTCGCCGATGCCCTCCGCGTCGACCCGAGCACGGCGACCCGTGCCGTCACCCGACTCGAGCGGCTCGGCCTCGCCGAGCGGATCGCGGTCGACGCCGACAAGCGCGTCGTCACCGCCCGGGTCACCGGCGCCGGGCGGCGGACGGTCGAGCGGGTCGGTCGCTTGCGCAGCTTCGGTGTGCAGCGTCTGCTCGAACGCTTCGACGAGGACGAACGTGAACAGTTCGCCGAGTACCTCGAACGGTTCGTCGGCTCGATCGACGAACTCGTCGCGGATCTCGAACGCGACCGGGCCGGCGGCGAGGTCTGACACCCGTCGCGAGGGCCGCATGGGTCGAATGCCGGCCAAGCACTAGGGTCGCCACTCGTGGCCGATCAGCAGGAGTTCGCCGACCAGGCGATGGAGTTCGCACCCCAGCTCTACTCCGCAGCGCTCCGCATGACCCGGAACCGGGCCGACGCCGAAGACCTCGTCCAGGAGGCGTATCTGCGGGGGTTCCGGAGCTTCCACACGTTCGAGTCGGGGACGAACCTCCGGGCCTGGCTGTTCAGGATCCTCACGAACGCCTACATCAACCGGTACCGGGCGAAGCAGCGACGACCGCAGGAGAGCGACCTCGGCGAGATCGAGGACCTGTACCTCTACCGCCGGTTGGGTTCGATGGAGACGGCCGCTGCGAGCATGTCGGCCGAGGACAAGTTCCTCGACGTGTTCACCGACGACGAGGTGAAGCAGGCGCTCGAAGACCTGCCCGACAACTTCCGCCTCCCGGTTCTGCTCGCCGACGTGGAGGGCTTCGCGTACAAGGAGATCGCCGAGATGCTCGACATCCCGATCGGCACCGTGATGTCACGGCTGCATCGGGGAAGAAAAGCGATGCAGCGCGCGTTGTACGACTACGCGAAGGCACGTGGGCTCACCACGACCTTTGACGACAAGCACTCCGACGACTGACACCACCCATGGCGAACTGCAGAGAAACCATTCGTGAACTCGACGCCTTCCTCGATGGCGAGCTGTCCGACGACCTGCGCGAACACATCCACGAACACCTCGGCGAGTGTCTCGACTGTCACCAGGCGTTCGACTTCCAGGCCGAACTGAAGCTGGCGATCCGGCGCAAGTGCAGCAACGACGAACTGCCGGCCGGGCTGCTGAGTCGGATCGAGATGTGCTTCGACGAGGACTTCGACGGCGACGGCATCATCGGTTCACCCGACGGCGACCGCGCCACCGGTTCCCCCTGAGCACGCCGGTGGACACGCTCGAGATCCCGGTCGTCGAACCCGCCCAGCAGGCACGGCCGACGTCGCGACATCGCTGGTCACCGCACGATCGCCCTCCCGCCGTCGGCCGACTCTTCGTCGGCCTGCTGGGGTTCGCCGCCATGCTCACGACGGCGGCACTTCTGCTGTCCGACCGCGCCCCCGGCTTCCTGCGGTCGGTGTTCGGAGATCGGGCGCGCCGCCTGTGGGCGCGGATCGACACCGGCGACCGCGTCGATCTCGCCGCGGGTTCGCAGGCCACCCAACCCGATTTCATGGTGCACGTGGCGCTGTGGGCGGTGGTGACCGTGTTGATCGGGTTCGCGATCTGGACCTGGCGCGGCCTCCTGATCGCGGTCGCGTTGCTCGCGGTTGCCGGGCTCGGTCTCGAGCTGGCGCAGGGCCGGTACGCCAGCAGCCGGAACGTCGAGGCGAGCGACGCACTCGCGAACCTGGTGGGCATCGGTGCGGGCGCCGCGACCGCCGGTCTCTGCTACGTCGTGTGGTCGGGCGCCGCGGCGATCGTCCGGAGCTTCCGCCGCGACCGGACTTGAGCGGCGACCTCCACGGGTCGCTACGCTGACGGCATGCTTGCTGCAGAGATCTGGCACTGGTGGATCGGCGTCGCGATGTTGATCGCAGGCATCGGCGCCACCGTCGGACTGATCGGCGGATATCTCAAGCAGGTGTCGTCGCAGCGGTACCCGGGCGGCAAGCGGCAACGCGAGCAAGACCTCTGACGACGATCGGCCGATCGCCGAGCGCTCCGGCGCTGTCCGATCTGCTCGATCGTTGCACGTTCCCACCGGCCGGCGCCCCCATCGCCTGCGCGTTCTCCGGTGGCACCGACTCGACCGCGCTGATCGCGCTCGCCCGGCACGCCGGGCTGCAGGTCACGGCCCACCACGTCGATCACGGCATCCGACAGGAGTCCGCCGACGAGGCCGACCGAGCGGGCGAGATCGCCGCCGGACTCGACGTGCCGTTCGAGCTGCACCGCGTCACCGTCGAACCGGGCCCGAATCTCGAGGCACGGGCCCGCGAGGCGAGGCGGCGGGCGCTGCCGACGGCGGCCGCGACCGGGCACACCGCCGACGACCAGGCCGAGACGGTCCTGCTCCGCCTCCTGCGCGGCAGTGGGAGCGCCGGACTCGGCGCGATGCGACCCGGACCGTCCCACCCCATCCTCGGCCTCCGCCGGGCCGACACCGTCGAGGTCTGCCGATCGCTCGGCATCACGACCATCCACGACGCCTCGAACGATCGGGGCGACGTCTGGCGGAACCGGATCCGGGCCGAAGCGCTGCCGCTGCTCACCGAGATCGCGGGCCGAGACCTCGTCCCGATCCTCGGACGCACCGCCGGGTTGCTGCGCGAGGAGAGCGCGTTCCTCGATCGGCTCGCGGCCGACATCGACCCGACCGACGCGGTCGCCCTCACCGGCGCGCCGCCCGTTCTCGCCCGCCGCGCGATCCGCGGCTGGCTGATCGACGGCGGGTATCCGCCCGACGTCGCTGCGATCGAGCGCGTGCTCGAGGTCGCACGGGGTGACCGCATCGCGTGTGAGCTCGCCGGTGGGCGGCGCGTCGAACGATCGAGCCAACGCCTCCGCGTCGTCGAACCGTGACGACGCGACCGTGACCGGGCGGGGTCTGACCCCATCCGGTCATGCCGGGAGGCCGTGTGACATGAGCCGTCCGAATTGCTCACCCGCGTGGGGGAGGTAGAGTCGGACCCCGCAATGCCATCGCATCACGATCTCCCACGTCGAATCCAGGAACCCAGCTGATGCCGCCGAAGCTGCGCGGCAAGGGGGCGCTGGGCATCAAGCCCCGCCACTTCACGTGGATCCTCAAGGACAAGCTGGCCATCTGCGAGCGCCCGGGGGGCTACGGCGACAACCATCGCCGTGTTCGCCGGCAGGAGGAGATCATCTGGATCCGGGAGAACGGCTTCAACTACGCGATCTCGATCATCCAGGCGCCCCACAACCTGCACAACTACGACGACCTCAACCTGGCCTACCGGCACCGGCCGTTCAAGGCCGACGAGCGCGACGTCTGGTTGACGGCGTTCTACCGCGAGCTGGACGACCTGTTGAAGAACGGCGCCAAGCTGATCGTGCACGGCGAGGAGCTGGGCGATCGTCTCGTCGGCATCATGGGCGGCTACATCCGCTGGTCGGGCCTGGTCGACGACGACACCAAGGCGATCGCCGTCACCGAGCGGTTGACCGGTCGCCAGCTCGACCCCTGGGCCCGCGACGTCATCATGGCCGCCGCCGGCCTCCGCCACTGACCGCCTCGGCCCGTCATCCGGTGTCGCCGCCGCTCGGCACGTTCCGACGCCTTAGGCTCACGGCATGAGCGACACCCCGGCGAACTGGCATCCCGACCCGACCGGACGACACGAACTCCGGTACTGGGACGGTGCCGCCTGGACCGACCACGTCAGCGACCAGGGCATCACCGGCACCGATGCCGTCGACGGTCCGACGCCACCGCAGACCACCCGGATGGACCGGCTCGACAGCGGCCTCACGGTCGGCAACGAGGGCAAGGCCGAGACGATCGAGAAGCAGCTCCACGGCACCGGGCACCGAGGCATCGGCATGGATGCCCCGGTCGCGGGTGGTGGCGGCGGGATCCTGACCGAGCCGATCCTGGTGGTGAACCAGAAGGCCAAGCTGATCGAGCTGAACAACCAGTACAGCGTGTTCGACCAGCGCGGCACGCAGATCGCAGCCGTCAACCAGGTCGGCCAGTCGACGGCCAAGAAGGTCATGCGGCTGGTGTCCAGCCTCGACCAGTTCATGACCCACAAGCTGCAGGTCACCGACACGACCGGTGGGGTCGTGCTGCAGATCACCCGCCCCGCCAAGGTGATGAAGTCGACCGTGATCGTCAGCGACGCCAACGACCGTGAGATCGGGCGCGTCGTCCAGCGCAACATGATCGGCAAGATCAACTTCGGTCTCGAGGCGAACGGACAGCAGATCGGGGCGATCAAGGCGGAGAACTGGCGGGCGTGGAACTTCCGGATCGAAGACGCCGCCGGCCAGGAGATCGCGCGCGTGACGAAGACGTTCGAGGGCGTGGCGAAAACGATGTTCACCACCGCCGACAACTACGTGCTGCAGATCACGCAGCGGGCACCCGAGCCGCTCAACTCGCTCGTCGTGGCCAGCGCGCTGTCGATCGACACCGCCCTCAAGCAGGACAGCCGCGGCTTCGGCTGATCAGTACACGTTGCAGATGCTCGGGATGTCGAGCAACGGCGTCGGGTCGACGGCGCGGGCCGACCCGTAGCGCGGGTGTGGACCGGGCCGGACCTCGAAGTGGAGGTGCCAGCCGCCGGGTGAGGCGTTGCCGGTGTCGCCGACGTACCCGATGAGCTGACCGGCGACGACCTCGTCGCCGACCGCGAGCCCGTCGGCGAAGCTGTC
>CAXBAZ010000165.1:0-7373 GCA_963973395.1 uncultured Acidimicrobiaceae bacterium | reverse complement strand
AACGCCTCACGATCGAGCCACATCCCGCCGAACGTGTCGGGGTGCTCCGCAGCGTACGTCTGCAACACTCCCTGGAAGACCGGGTCGATGTTGCCGAGCCGCTCCTCGCTGATGACGTCGGTCGTGATCCGGGGTACGTCGGCGCAGCGGTCGATCGGAACCGTCGACTCGATCGGAGCGCTCGAGTCGACCGAACCGCCCTCGGGTGCGGTGGACCCAGGGGCCTCCGCGTCATCGACGGATGTGACCGGCGTGGTCGTCGCCGGACTGATCGTGCTCGACGACCGTGGTGTCGTCGTCGCGGTCGATGCCGACGTGGTCGTCGCAGGCGAGGTCGACGTCACGGGCGAGTCGGCGGGCTGCGACACTGCGCCGCCGTCACCACATGCGGCCAGCCAGACCGCCCCGCACACCACCGCCGCCACACATCGCAGAGGCATCATCCCAGTATGACGCTCGTCACGGCGCTCCGGTTCCCGTACGAGGGCGCAGGACCTTCGGCCCTGATCCCTCACGTTCACCACCGCGATGCCGATGAAGAAGCGTACGGCAGCGCTCGACCACCATGGCTGCCGCCCCCAGTCAGGAGTCACCCCGATGAACAACCGGTTCCGGACGCGAGCCGTCACCAGCGCGCCGAGCCTGCGATCGGCATGGATCACCACGGTGGCCGTGTTCGTGGTGCTGATCGCCGCGGTCGGCGCGATCGCTCTGCTCGGCCTGAGGCACCAACAGCACGAGTTCACCGCGACGACCGGTGAGTTGCAGGACACGACCGAGGCGATGGTCGTGCTCGAACGCGCCATGGTCGAGGTCTTCGAACCGATGTTGGACTATCTGTACCGGTACGGCGGGGACGACGGGATCGCCGTCGCGTGGGAACGCTATGTCGAGCGCAGCCAGGATGTCGCACAGGGATTCGACGTCGCGGGCTCGGCGCTCGGCGACGGCCCTGGTCGTGCCGAGTTGGAGGAAGCCCGCGAGCACTGGTCCGCCGTCGACGCGGCGGTGCGCTCATCGTTCGACGACGTCAGCGATGCGGAGCTGAGGGCCGTGCTCGAGTCCGGCGCCGAGGACCCCTTCCTGGAGACCGTGTGGGAGCCGCACGACGAGGTCGACCGCGAGCTCGCTGCAGTTCGACAGGCGACGGTCGCGGGACTGGGCGACCTGGTCGAGGAAGCGGACCGGACCGGAACGTTCGTCGGCACGTTCGTGCTCTGGTCGCTGGTCGTGGCGATCGGCGTGGCGTTGGTGGCCGCGCGACGGATGTCGCGACGTGTGCTCCGTCCGTTGGCAGAAGTCGGCCGCGCGGCCGGCTCCCTCGACGGCACCGAACAACGTGAACCGGTGGAGGTGCCCCGAGCCGTCGCCGAGGTGCGTGAACTGGCCCGTATCGTCAACGAGACCTCGGTCACGATGCGCAACCACCACAGCCTGCTCCGCACGCAGGCGCGCACCGACTCGATGACCGCGTTGCCCAATCGTTCCGGCTTCGCGGAGGCGCTGCACGGGATGCTCGACGGCGCCGACCGAGGACGGGTGGCGGTCCTGTTCATCGATCTCGACGACTTCAAGGAGGTCAACGACACGCTCGGACACGCGGCCGGGGACGAAGTCCTCCGCGTCGTCGCCCTGCGATTGAGGGCGGTCACGAGCGGCTGCGAGGTCGCAGCGCGACTCGGCGGCGACGAGTTCGCCGTTGCCTTCGACGTCGGGTCGGACCCGACGGAGGCAACCGCCGTCGCCGAGCGCGTACGCCTCGCGATCGCCGGGTCGGTCGACATCCACGGACATCAGGCGGTCGTGGGCTGCAGCATCGGCATCGCGGTGAGCGCCGTCGACGCCACCAGCGCGAATTCCGACGAGCTCTTGGGCAACGCAGATTTCGCGATGTACATGGCCAAGAGCCAGGGGAAGAACCGCTACGAGCTGTTCTCGCCGCAGCTGCACACCGAAGTGCATGCCCGGATGGAGCTCGGTAGGGATCTCACCGAGGCACTGCAGCGGGACCAGTTCGTGCTGCACTACCAGCCGGTGGTCAACCTGCCGTCCGGAGAGCTGCTCGGCTTCGAGGCTCTCATCCGCTGGCAGCACCCGAGCCGCGGTCTGGTCGCTCCCGACGGCTTCATCGGCCTCGCCGAAGACAGCGGCGCCATCGTGCCGATCGGCGCCTGGGTGCTCGATCGGGCCTGCGCCGAGTTGGCCGGCATGCACGCCGAGGCTCCGCACCTCACGATGGGGGTCAACGTCTCACCGCGCGAACTCGTGGTGCCGGGATTCGTTCAAGGCGTCGTCGAGACCCTCGCACGACACGGCGTCGCTCCTGGGCATCTCATGATCGAGATCACCGAGGAGACCGCCATGACGAACACCCGGGCGGGAGCCGACGCGATCGCTGCGCTCCGTTCTCTCGGGGTGCACATCGCACTCGACGACTTCGGGACCGGCTACTCGTCGTTGCGGTACCTCGGCGATCTGCCGGTAAACGAGATCAAGATCGACCGCTCGTTCGTCAACAGCCGCGATCCGCACAGCACGTCGACGATGGAGTCGATCGTCCATCTCGCCCAACGTCTCGGTCTGTTCGTGGTGGCCGAGGGCATCGAGGACGCCGAGGACCTCGACCGCCTGGCTCGGTTCGGCCACATCGCAGGTCAGGGATACCACTTCGCTCGACCGATGCCGGCCGACGAGGCGCGAGCGCTGGCGGAGCGGTCGTCCCTCCGACCGGTCGCCACCGAGTCCTGAACGCATCGGCGGCGGCCCACGTCGTCCGGCCATCGATGACCGACGTCGGATCCTCGCCGACGCCCGGCAGCTCGAGAGACGCGGCCAGCCCCTCAGCGCCGTGGCACTCGCCAACCAGAAACGCCACGTCGCCGTCCACCTCATGGGGATCTACGCAGATGACGCCCAGCGCCAGTGGTTCGTCGACGCCTGGACCGACACCGGCAAGAAGCTCGACATGGGGAAGTCCTGCGTCCGGTTCACGAGTCTCGACGGCGTGGCGCTCGACGTGCTCGGAGAAGCCGTCGCACGTGTGACACCGGACGACCTCATCGCGGCGCACGAAGCGGTCCACCGCAGCCGATAGACATCGACCTCGCGGTGGGGCGGGTGGGGATCGAACCCACGACCCGGGGATTATGAGTCCCTTGCTCTGACCACTGAGCTACCGCCCCGAAAACGCACAACAGGGTCCCACACGGGACCCTGTCGGTGTGGCTCCGGGAGCAGGGCTCGAACCTGCGACAAATGGCTTAACAGGCCACCGCTCTGCCAACTGAGCTATCCCGGAATGTCGAACTGCGAGGTTATCGCGTCGATCCGAGCCATCACACGTCGATGAAGAAACGCATCCGAATAGACAGCGGTCGCGCAGCCACGCGGATGCTTCCGCGACCGGATCGACGAATCCGCGACGGCCCGGTACGGCTTCTGGAATTGACCGGCGGGCACGCCGAGCATCTTGCTCCAGAAGTCGGTCGCCTCGTCGATGTCGAGCCCCTCGTGCAAGTACACCCGCGCTCGCATCCGGTGCTCGTCGAGATCGAATTCGCTTCGCAGCCAAGCAAGGAGGGTACGGAGATAGCGCGGATCGGTGTTCGCCATGCTGACCGTTCCTGACGTCTTGCTGCCCTCCCCCGCGTACAGCCCGAGACAGAACATGGCGTGCTCTCGGGCCGACAACTCGCCGACCCACGCAACTGCTTCCTCCCGACACTGCTCGATCTCGGCTTCCTTCTTGAGCCGCATGGGGTGCTTCGGGCCCGCCGGGTGGCCGCGGTTTGTCGGCCGTGGCTCGAAACCGACATCGCGCACCCAGATCGACACCGAGCTCTTCGACACGCCGAGCTCGGCGGCGATCTCCCCCAACGTCCACGACTCGGCTCGGCTCGCAGTGCTCGCGCACGTTCGTGCTCTTCGACCTTGCCGCGGTACCCCATGCCCTGATCGTGACAGCAGGGTGTGGCGGCCTACTCGCTCTCGAGGAACTCGCGCAGCCGCTGTGAGCGCTGCGGATGGCGCAGCTTGGCGAGGGTCTTGGCCTCGATCTGACGGATCCGCTCGCGGGTCACACCGAACTCGCGACCGACCTCCTCGAGCGTCTTCGCCTGGGCACCGTCGAGACCGAACCGCATCCGGACGATCTCCTGCTCACGTTCACTCAGCTCGCCGAGCACCTGCTCGACCGCCTCGTGGAGCATCGTCCGGGTGGCCGCGTCGGCCGGACCGTCGACGTTGGCGTCCTCGATGAAGTCACCGAGGTTCGACTCGTCCTCCTCGCCCACCGGCGAGTCGAGCGACAGCGGATCGAGCGCGTAGCGCAGCAGGTCGCGCACCTTCTCGGGCTCCATCTGCAGCTTCGCCGCGAGCTCGTCGACCGACGGCTCGCGTTCGAGATCCTGATGCATCTGCCGGCGCACCCGCGTCAACCGGTTCATGTGTTCGACCATGTGCACCGGGATGCGGATGGTGCGCGCCTGGTCGGCGATCGATCGTGTGATCGCCTGACGGATCCACCACGTCGCGTAGGTCGAGAACTTGAAGCCCTTGGTGTGGTCGAACTTGTCGACCGCCCGCATCAGCCCGAGGTTGCCTTCCTGGATCAGATCCAGGAGCTGCATGCCGCGGCCCGAATACCGCTTGGCGATGCTCACGACGAGCCGCAGGTTGGCCTGGGTCAGCTCGCTCTTGGCCCGCTCGCCACGTTGTACCGCCCGCAACAGCATGCGTTCGTTCGTCTCGTCGGAGACACCGGCGTCGATCTGGGCGGCGGCCGACTGCCCCTCCTCGATCAGCTGGGCGAGGCGGCGCTCGTCCTCCGTCGTGAGCAGGTCGACCTGCCCGATCTCGCGGAGGTAGAGGCGGACCGTGTCGGCCGTACCACCGTCGCCCTTCGCCGTCCGTTTCTGACCCCGCCGGCGACGACGCCGGGTGAGCAGTCGCTCGACGTCGTCGTCGTCGACCAGCACCTCGCGTGCGGCGCCACGCGGGGGCGTGGCGTCGTCCTCGTCGTGGATGGTCTCGTCGACGCTGATGCCGGCACCGGCGAGCGTCACGTTCATCGCGAGCAGGGCGTCGCCGGTCAGCTCGACGTCGCGGAGCACGTGCGCGATCTGTTCGGCGTGGAGCTGGCCGTCGGCGCGCCCGCGCGCCACCAGGGCATCCCATTCCGATCGATCGACCCCGTCCATGGGAGGGGGCACCGTCGACAGCTTCACCGGGTCATCCCCCACCAGCGCGTGCCTCCATACGTCCTTCCAGCCAACCTAGCAACCAGCCCGCCTCGTCGAGCCCCAGGGACCCGTCGCTCAACGCCTCCATCCGCACCCGGGCCTCGGCGTCATCGCGGATCCGGGCCGAATCGGACGTCGGCGAACGTTCGGCGAGTTCGCGGCGGACGGCCGCCGCGATGAGATTGCGGGCCTCGGACGCCGGGTCGGCGTCGATGTCGACCACGGCGGCCCGCTCGAGCACGTCCCGTGCCTCGGGGTCGGCCGCTTCGAGCGCCGCGTCCAGGTCGCCGCCGGAACCGGCGACGGCGAGGAACGCACGCCGGTACACCTCGTCGATGAACAACGACTCGACCAGCCATGTGGCGATCGCATCCCAGTTCTGCACCAGCACCGCGATCGCGACGAACTCGGCGTTCTCCCTGCGCTCCTGACGCTGCTTGCGAGGGGCGACGTTGACCTGCGGCCGCCGGACGCCCCGCTCGGCCACCGAGACGAGATCGTTCATCGGCATGCCGAGCTGCGCCGCGACCTCGCCGGCGTAGAGCTTGCGGATGTTCACGTTCGGGTGCTCGTTGATCACCCCGAGCGCGGCCTGGGCGCGGCGGGCGGTCGCCTCGGGCGACTGGGGCGCCGGGCCGTCCATCACCCGAGCGAGCCGGAACCCGAGGAACGGCTTGGCCGTCTCGACGGCGGCGGCGAGACCGGCCGGATCGTGCTGCGCCAGCTCGCCGGGGTCCTTGCCGCCAGGGAACGCGGCGACGTACACCTCGACCTGGTACTTCTCCTCCCATTCGTAGAACCGCTCTGCTGCGCCCTGACCCGCCGCGTCGGCGTCGAACGCGAGCACGACCCGACTGCCGTACCGCTTGAGCAGGCGAACGTGCTCCTCGGTGAACGCCGTACCGCACGTGGCCACCGCCCGCGGCAGCCCGGCCTGATGGAAGCCGATCACGTCGGTGTACCCCTCGCACACGATCACCTGGTTGGCGTTGACGATGTCGGCCTTGGCCCAGTTGAGCCCGTACAGGGTCTTCGACTTCGTGTAGATCGGGGTCTCGGAGCTGTTCTTGTACTTCGCCGGATCGGCCGACCCCGGCAGGATGCGTCCGCCGAGTGCGACGGCGTCGCCGTTCTCGGAGAAGATCGGGAACAGCACCCGCCCTCGAAACGCGTCCTGCAGCTTGTTGCGGCGATTCCGGAAGGCGAGGCCGTTGTCGTGGAGCAACTTCGGGTCGATGCCCGACTCGCGGGCGAGCACGTCCCAGTCGTCGGGGGCCCAGCCGAGCTTGAACTGGCGGGCGATCTCACCGGTCAGTCCGCGACTGCGGAGATAGTCGCGCGCCGGTCGGGCGTCGGCCGAGGTGAGCAGCCGCTGGTGGTACCACTCGACGGCCTGGTTCATCGCGTCGATCAACTTCTTGCGGCGAGCCCGCTGCTGGTTCTGGCCGGGCGAGGTCTCGGTCAACTGGATGCCGGCCCGGTTCGCGAGGTGTTCGACCGACCCGACGAAGTCGGTGTGCTCGACCTCCTGCACGAACGTGAACACGTCACCCGACTTGTCGCAGCCGAAGCAGCGGTAGCGGCCCGTCTCTTCGCGCACGTTGAACGAGGGGGTGCGCTCGGCGTGGAACGGACACAAACCGACCCAGTTGCGCCCGGTCCGCTTCAGCTGGACGTGCTGACCCACGATGTCGACGATCGACACGGACGAGCGGATCCGCTCGATGTCGTCCTCCGCGATCGCCATGCCGAGGAATCTAACCCCCGGTCGTCGGCCTGCGGCCCTCGCGTCAGTGGTCGGACGGCGAGGGCGGTCGGTCGCTCGGCTCGAACGCTCCGCCCGCCAGTTCGGACTCGGCGTCCATCCGCTCGAGCTTGAGGGAGAAGCCGATCGACGCGGTCAACACGATCGCGATCACCATCAGGGAGAGCCAGGTCGGGATGTGGTACCACTCGGCGATGATCATCTTCATGCCGACGAAGGCGAGGATGATCGCCAGACCCTGCTGGAGGAACCTGAACCGGTTGTGCATGTCGGCCAGGAGGAAGTAGAGGGCACGCAACCCGAGGATCGCGAAGGCGTTGGACGCGAACACGATGAACTGCTCGCGGCTCACCGCGAGCACGGCGGGG
>CAXBAZ010000164.1:0-7391 GCA_963973395.1 uncultured Acidimicrobiaceae bacterium | reverse complement strand
CGAGCTCGCGGTCCATCTCGATCGCTCCGGTGACATCGCCGCCGCGTTCCGTACTCGGCTCGAAGCGGCGGATGCGGCCGAAGCGATCGCTCCTGCGACCGCGCTCGACCACCTCCTGCGCGCCGTCGAGTTGTGGCCCGACGTGGGAGGCGGCAGCGGCGATGACGAGATCATCGAGCATCTCTGGCAAGCCGCAGAGCTCGCAAACGGAACCCACGGCAACGAGCTGGCGGTCGAACTCGCGCAACGTGCCCTCGACGCGGGGCCTCCACCGCTCGGATGGGCGTGGGGCCACGAGCGCCTGGGACGCTACCTGTGGTCGGCGGGTCGAGTCGGCGACAGCGCTGCCGAGTACCAACACGCCTACGAACTCGTCGAGAGGGCCCCCGACGACGCACACCTTGCGCCCGTGCTGGCCGGGCTCGGCCAAGCCGAGTTGATGCACGGCAACTATCAAGCCGCCGAAGCATGCAGCCGCCGAGCCCTCGAGAACCTCCCGGGCCCCGAGCACGACCCGATGGCCTGGCTCACCGCCAACCGAGTGCTCGGCATCGTCGTGAGTCACCACGGCGAACCCGACGACGGCATTGCCCTGTGTCGACGGTCCGTGGACGCGGCCCCGAGCGCCCACGTCCGGCACCTCGCATCGATCTACCTGGTGCTCGCCCAACTCGCCGCGGGCCGCTACGACGACGCTGCGCACGCCGCGCTCGACGCCAGTGCCGACGCCGTTCGCAGCGGAGCCGACCGTAGCTTCAGCGGCTACCTCGATGCCCTCGCCGGCGAGGCATTGATTCGGCTCGGGCGATGGGCCGAAGCCGACCGGTTACTTCGTCGACACTCGCCCGGCGACACCGTCCCCGTCGGTGAGGTCCGGCTGTTGATCGCCGCGGCGAAGCTCCTCGCTCGACGTGGCGAAGCGGCCGCAGCCCACGAACTCCTCGAAACAGCATCGTCCATTCCGATCGACGCGTGGCACCAGACCTACTTGATTGCCGGGATCGCCGACGTCGAACTCGTCGCGGGCCGATGGGAACAGGCCGCCGATGCCGCCCGCCGGGGCCTGGAGTTGCCGGCTGGTTCGATGTTGTTGTGGCGTGCCAGGTTCACCAACCTGCTCGTCAACGCCGAAGTCGAACGACTCCTCGATTCGGTCGCGGCACGAGACGATGTTGATGTCCATGATGCGGTTCGGACGCTCCAGGCGTTGATCGGCGAGGTGCAACAAGCCGTTGATCGCCACGACAGGCACCAACTCGCCGAAGTCATCGCCTACCTCGAACAGGCCGCAGCCTCGGTCGGGCTGCTGACAGGATCGAACGCCGACACTTGGCGGCGCGTCGGGGATCAATGGGCGGCGCTCTCGGATGCATGGTTGACCAGCGTGTGCCGGCTCCGGGAGGCCGACGCCGCAGCGAGCCTCGGCGAAGCCCGCCGCGCCGAAACTGCTCTTCGCGCAGCACACGAGATCGCGACCCGCCTGGGATCGCCCCCTCTGTTGGCGCAGGTCGACGCCATCTCGCGACGGGCGCGGATCAGCGTCGACACACCTGAACTGGTTCTGTTGTCCGATACGACCGCTGAGCGGTTGGGTTTGACGGCTCGTGAGACCGAAGTCCTCACACTCGTCGCTGGCGGCGCAACCAACCGTGAAATCGGTCAGCAGCTGTACATCTCCGAAAAGACCGCCAGCGTGCACGTGTCGAACATCCTGCGCAAGCTCGGCGTCACGACTCGTGTCGAAGCCGCCGCCGTCGCCCAACGCCTCGGGCTCGACGAGTCACCAACCGAACTGCGAGCAGCACCGGCGGACTGAGATCTGAGGGGTGGCGCCCGATGTGCCAGCGGGCCCCTTAGTCACACGCTGCGGGACATGAAACTGTTCCAGCACAACGCAACCACCGATCCCACTCAGCATTCAGCCAGCAGTACGGCGGAGATCACACGCCGCTTCGAGGTCAGCGGGATGACCTGTTCGCACTGCGAGCGGGCGATCGCCGCCGAACTCGGCACCGTGCCCGGTGTAGTCACCGTCGACGTCGACGCGCCGAGCGGCATCGTCGTCATCGGCTGCTCGTTCGAGCCCGACCCGGACGCGATCCGCATCGCCGTCCATGACGCCGGATACGACTTGCGATGACTGCGAGCACCAAACTCCGCGTCGCCGGCTACGTCCACGTCGTCGTGGCGGTGCTGTGCGTCGGATTCGTGATCGGGGCCCTCGTCGGGCCTGCCGTCAGCCGAGCCGACGAGGACCCAGCTCCGATCGGCGAAGGAGTCGTCGCCGTCGAGGACGGCTACCGGCTCGTGCCCACCTCACCAGTTCTCGATCCGGATGGAGGTCGGTTCTCGTTCCAGATCCAGGACCAGACCGGCGAACCGATAACCGGCTACGAAGAACTCCACGAGCGCCAACTCCACCTGATCGTCGTCAGCCGTGATCTCACCGAGTTCCACCATGTCCATCCCCAGCTCGACCGCACCGGCACCTGGGTCATCGAACTCCCGGCGCTCCGGCCCGGACCGTACCGTGCGATCACCGATTTCTGGGTCACCGACGGCCCGCGGCTGGCACTCGGTGTCGACCTCCAGGTGCCCGGCGACAACCAACCAGCGGTGCTAGCGCACCCATCAACTATCAGTCGCGTCGACGGCTACGACGTCACGCTCGCCGCGACGACCGGGCCAACGGGCGAAATGACCGCCACCCTCACCGTTCGCCGCGACGGACAGGCGGTGCAACCCGAGCCCTACCTCGGAGCCAACGGCCACCTCGTGGCCATCCGAGCCGGCGATCTCGCCTACGCCCATGTCCACCCCGACGAAGACGCCGATCACGACCCCGAGGACCGATCGGTGCGCTTCGAAGCGAACCTCGACTCCGCCGGCCGCTACGGGCTGTTCTTCGACTTCCGCCACAACGGCGCCGTTCACACCGCGACGTTCACGTTCGACCAGACACCGGTGACCGACCCCGTCGACATGGAGATGTCATGACCACCCAGATCCACCAGACCGAACCCCACGCCGTCCCACCCAGTTCGGGTACTGCGTCACCGATCAGACTTCAGATCAGCGGGATGACCTGCGCGGCGTGCGCGGGGCGAATCACGAAGCGTCTCAACGGCCTCGACGGCGTCGAGGCGGTCGTCAACTACGCCACCGAACAGGCCGTCGTGCACACGACCACACCCATCGAAGCCGCCGCGCTGATCAGCGAGATCGAGAAGATCGGCTACCGAGCCACAACTTTCTCGGATCCTGCCGAACAGCCCACTGACACCCCAGCAGTTCCCGCCGGCGACAAGGTCGAGCGCGTCCCCCGTCAACTCGTCGAACGACTGATCGGCGCCTGGGTGCTCGGCATCCCCGTACTCGTCTTGTCCATGATCGAAAAAGTCCAGTTCGACTACTGGCAGTGGCTCACCCTCACCTTGGCCGCCCCGGTCATCACGTGGGCAGCTTGGCCCTTCCACCGCGCCGCGGCCCTCAACGCCCGACACGGCACCGCCACCATGGACACGCTCATTTCCGTCGGCACCCTCGCCGCGTTCGGGTGGAGCGTGTACGCACTTTTCCGAGGCGGCGCAGGAACCGTCGGCATGACCATGGGCTTCGAACTCGATCTCGAACGCGGCGCAGGCACCAGCGAGATCTACCTCGAAGTGGCGTGTGCCGTGGTGATGTTCATGCTCGCCGGAAGAACGTTCGAGGCCCACGCCAAGCGACGCGCCGGCGCAGCGCTGCGAGCACTACTCGAACTCGGCGCCAAAGACGTCACCGTGATCCGTGACGGCACCGAGCAACGCATCGACATCGGTCAGCTCACCGTCGGCGACCGATTCGTCGTACGACCAGGCGAGAAGATCGCGACCGACGGCGTCGTCGACTCCGGGTCGTCCGCGGTCGACGCATCCATGCTGACCGGCGAATCGATCCCCGTCGAAGTCGGGCCCGGCGACCCCGTGACCGGCGCCACCGTCAACGTCGGCGGCCGACTCGTCGTCGTCGCCACACGAATCGGTGCCGACACCGCGCTCGCACAGATCGCACGTCTCGTCGTCGACGCCCAAACCATGAAGGCACCGATCCAGCGGCTCGCCGACCGGGTCGCCGCCGTGTTCGTCCCGATCGTCATCGCCATCGCTTTCGGGACCGTCGGATTCTGGCTCGGCACCGGCGAGACGTTCACCACCGCGATGACCGCCGGTGTCGCCGTGTTGATCATTGCCTGCCCCTGCGCGCTCGGGCTCGCTACGCCCACAGCCCTGCTCGTCGGTACCGGCCGTGGCGCCCAACTCGGCATTCTCATCAAGGGCCCCGACGTGCTGGAGTCCACCCGCCGAATCGACACCGTCGTGCTCGACAAGACCGGCACGATCACCACCGGCAAGATGTCCGTCACCGACATCATCCTCGCCGCCGACACCGCGGCGGAGGCCGACCAGGTGCTGCGATACGCCGCCGCAGTCGAGCATGCGTCTGAACACCCAGTCGCCCGGGCGGTTGTCGCGCACGCCGAGCACCTCGGGACCCCGTTAGCAGTCACCGACTTCGTGAACCACCAAGGTCGAGGTGTCGCCGGATGCGTCGACGACATCGAGGTCCGAGCGGGCAAACCGTCCCTCTTCGACGACTGGATGATCCCCGACGAACTCACCACTGCCCACACCGATTCGTCCTCGACCGGTCGCACTTCCATCGTGATCGGATGGTCCGGCGTCGCCCGGGCCGTGATCGTGATCGACGACACCGTCAAGCCCAGTTCGTTCGCCGCGATCGAACGGTTGAAGAGCCTCGGACTCGAACCAGTGCTGTGCACGGGTGACAACGATCACGTCGCCCGACGAGTCGCCGACACCGTCGGCATCGACTCGGTGATCGCCGACGTCCTCCCCGACGGCAAGCTCGCCGTCATCGAACGGCTGCAGGCCGACGGTCGAATCGTTGCCATGGTCGGCGACGGCGTGAACGACGCCGCAGCACTCGCCAAGGCGGATCTCGGCATCGCCATGGGTGCCGGCACCGACGCCGCCATCGAAGCGAGCGACCTCACGCTGCTCACCGGAGACCTCCGCCTCGTCGAAACCGCCCTCCGACTCTCCGGACGCACCCTCACGACGATCAAGTCCAACCTCGTGTGGGCCTTCGGCTACAACGTCGCCGCGATCCCGCTCGCTGCCGCTGGCCTCCTGAACCCGCTCATCGCAGCGTCGACCATGGGTCTCTCGAGCGTCTTCGTCGTGACCAACAGTCTCCGACTGCGCAACTTCGACCGCCGAATCCGCAGCACCGAACCATCCCGAAAGGACCCTGACACATGAGACCACCACGACCAGACCGACACCGCCGCCGCACGATTCGAGCAGCCTGGCGCACCGAGGTCGACACCGCTCGTACCGCCCGGCGCGCCGGGCGTCCCGATGTCGAATGGACGCATCTCGAACGCGCCCACATCGTGAGCCAACCACTTGCCCTCACTCACACCGCAACCCACGCCCTCATGCTCGCCAACGGCCTCAGGCGCCGGGACGGCCGGGAGATCGGCGGTCAGCTGTTCCGGCTCCTCGTCGCCGGCCCCGGATCGATCACACGGCGCTACCCCATCGGCAACACCGGAAGCGCCGCGGTCAGTCCGTACGCACCCATGCCCATCCCAGCCGACCTGGAAACAGTGCTCGGCACCAACCAACCAGAAACCGGAGACAACCCATGAAGATCGCGCTCGTCATCTATCCCGGATTCACCGCACTCGACATCATCGGTCCCTTCCAGGTCCTCGCCGACGTCCCCGACCACGACGTGATGATCGTCGCCGAGCACGCCGGACCCGTCACCGACCACACCGGCCGACTCACGCTGACAGCCACCGCCGGCTTCGACGATGTCCCTGATCCCGACATCGTGGTCGTCGCCGGCGCCCTCCAGGATCGTCCACCCGACGCCGCTGCAGTCGACTGGCTGCGACGCGTCCACCCGACCACCCGATGGACCACCAGTGTTTGCACCGGATCGCTCTTCCTCGCCGCCGCGGGCATCCTCGGTGGTCACGACGCCACCTGTCACTGGGCACGCGCACACCGACTAGAGGAGTACGGAATTACCTACACCCCCCGACGAATCGTCCGACACGACCGGGTCATGACGGCTGCGGGCGTCTCTGCCGGCATCGACATGGCGCTCCATCTCCTCGACGAACTGCATGGACCGACCGTCGCCCAGAGCGTCCAGCTCGCCATCGAATACGACCCGGAACCCCCGTACGACTGCGGCTCACCGGCCACCGCCGACCCCGACCTCACACAACTCGTCGCAGCCGTCCTCAACCCTGGCGACCGGGAGATTGCGCGGTGAACGTCGACCCTCGACCAGTTCGACAGCCAGCCGCACCCGTCACGGTCCGGCGCGCCTGCCCAACCGATGCGGCAACGGTGCTCGACATGCTGATCGAACTCGCCCGCTACGAGCGATCACTCGACGCCGTTGATCTCGACGAAACGCGACTCGCCGACCTGATCGCTCGACCGGACGTCATCGTCCTCATCGCGGACGTCGGCGGCGAACCAGCCGGGTATGTGTCCGCCGCCCGGCAGGTGAAGTTCTGGACCGGCGGGGAGATCACCACGCTCGACGACCTCTTCGTTCGAGAGGGGCATCGAAACCGTGGCATCGGCGAGACGCTGATGCGCAATCTCGCAGAGATGACCGCGGACGACACGTCGATCATCCGATGGGAGATCGACCCTGACAACCATGCCGGAAGTCGATTCTACGAACGACTCGGCGCAACCATCCGAACCAAACTGGTTGCGTCGTGGGCGGTTCCAGCGACGCGAGCAAACGGGGAGCCCGTTCGATCATGAACACCGACCGTGCCCGCTCGAAACACCCGACGATTCGACGCGCGACTAGAGCCGACCTCGACGAAATCGTCGACACGCTCGTCGTGTCTCATCTCGACTACGCGTGGGAACGATGGCTCCTACCCGACGCCGGAAGCCGAGCCAGCACACTGGAGATGTTGTTCAGACTCGACGTGGACACGATCGGTCTTCCACACGGTGACGTCTGGATCACCGAACACTCGACTTCGGTCGCAATATGGCTCCCGACCGACATCGACCTGAGCGCCGAAGAGCGTCAACGGATCGCGCACGGGGACGACCTGCTCGGCGATCGGGCGGCCGTTGCCCAGGAGGTCGACAACATCATGGTCCGCCCGGCACGAGCGACCTGGTTCCTCGCGACGATGGGCACGAGGCCGGACAGCCAGCGACGCGGACTCGGATCAGCGGTGCTCCAACCCAAGTTGCGCGAGCTTGACGGCGCTGGGCAAACGGCACACCTCGACACGAGCGACCCGGACAACGTGCGGTTCTACGAACGGCTCG